>JANONV010000312.1:0-6093 GCA_031421015.1 Gallionella sp.
GCATGAATAGATTGGGGCGCGATAAATCTCGCCCCTACAGTTTGGGCCGATTGCTGCCCGACACGATCTTGTATTCCAGCAAACGGCATTCGATCGCACCGTTGAACAACGGGATCTTTCTGGACGGAGACAGGCGCATCAGTTTCAAAATGGCTTTGTCGGCGGTGAACAGATAAGCCGTCCAGCCGCCGAATTTCTTTTTCAGCGCGTCGCCCAGCTTGGGATAAAGCTCGGCCAGCTCGTCCAGTTCGCCCATGCGTTCGCCGTAGGGTAAATTCGCCACCAGCATGCCGTGTGCTGCGGGGGCCGGGATTTCCAGCACGTTGGCTTGCTTGAGTTCCACGCAGTCTGACAATCCTGCTTCATCCAGATTGCGCCACGCGGCTTTCAGTGCGTCGCCGTATAAATCGCTTCCATATATTTCCAGCGGCTTGACTGGCAGTTCTGCGGCGATCGCCTGATCGCGCATCGTGTTCCATGCCGCAGCATCGAAATTCTTCAGCTTCTCGAACGCGAAGCTACGCGCGATGCCGGGCTGGATGTTGAGCGACATCTGCGCCGCTTCGATCAGGAACGTGCCGCTGCCGCACATCGGGTCGAGCAACGGGATACCGGGATGCCACTTCATCAAGCGCAAAATGCCCGCCGCGAGATTTTCGCGCAGCGGCGCGATGTTGGTGTGCTGGCGCACGCCGCGCTTGAACAGGGCGTCGCCCGAGGTGTCCAGATACAGCATCAGCTTGTTGTCTTCGATGAACACATGGATGCGCACGTCAGGCTCCAGAGTGTCCACACTGGGACGTTCGTTGCAGTGAGCGCGGAAGCGGTCGCACACGGCATCCTTGACCAGCAGTGTGATGTATTCGGTGCTTTTCAACGGACAGCGGATCGCCGTGGTGTTCACGCGGATGGTATGGGTGACGTCGAACCAATGCTGCCATTGCAGCCCGAATACCGCTTGATAAATATCCTGCTCGTTGCGATATTGCGTTTCCGCGACGCGCCACAAAATGCGGCTGGCGATGCGGCTCTCCAGGTTGGCGCGATAACACAGCGACCAGTCGCCGGAGAAATGCACGCCGCCCTCGGCGCTGTGCACATTTTGCGCGCCGAGGGCTTCAAGATCGTCATGGAGCACGGCTTCCAGGCCGCGCGGACAGGGGGCGAAAAAATCAGGCATAAACTAAAGGGCGCCCTAAAAAGGTTTTACGGTGACGAGAATAACGATAGCCATCAGCATAAGTACCGGGATTTCGTTGAACCAGCGAAAGAACACATGGCCGCGCGTATTCCGGTCAGCGGAGAACTGCCCGACCAGCTTGCCGCAGTAGTAGTGATAAGCGATCAGCACCAGCACCAGAACAAGTTTGGCGTACAGCCAGCCGCCGGTAATGCCGTACCCCAGCCACAACCACATGCCGAAACCCAACGCCAGCCAGGCGATCGGGGTGATGAAGCGATACAGCTTGCGCTCCATCAGCTTCAGCCGCGCGATTTCGGCTGGCTCGGTCGCCATCGCGTGATTGACGAAGATGCGCGGCAGATAAAATAGCCCGGCAAACCAGCTCACGACGAAAATGATGTGAAATGCTTTAACCCATAACATAAACAAACCTCTAAAAGTCCGGCATCCAGTTGTTCAATTAGACTGGATTCCGGCCTTCGCCGGAATGACGAAATCGGAATTTATTGCGACAACCGTCGCCGGAACAGCACCAGCGACACATAAAATCCGGCCAGCGCATAGCCCGCCAACACCCCGATATGCAACAGAAACTGCGCCGGAATTGCGCCATTCAACAGCGGTCGCGCCAGATTGATGGCGTGCGTCAGCGGCAGGATGGACGACACATTTTGCAGCAGCGGCGGCAACTGGTCGACCGGAAAAAACACGCCGCATAATAGCACCATCGGGGTGATGACCAGAGTGAAGTAGTACATGAAATAGTCATAGCTTGGCGCGAGCGCGGTGACGATCAGTCCGATGGACGCGAAGCACAGCCCCACCAGAAATGCGAGCGGGATGATCCACAACGATAACGCCGAGTGCGACAGTCCCAGCAGCCAGATCACTATAAGCACAGCCAATCCGGACAACAGGCTTTTGCTCGCCGCCCAGACGATTTCTGAGAACACGATGTCATCCAGCGTGATCGGCGTGTTGAGTATCGCCTCCCAGGTGCGCTGCTCGTGCATGCGCGCAAAGCCCGAATACAACGCCTCGAAGCTGGCGCTGTTCATGGTGCTGTAACACACCGTTCCCCCCGCGAGAAATGCGATGTAAGTCATGCCGCTGATTTCCGGCAACATCCCGCCCAGGCCATATCCCAAGCCCAACATATAAATTACCGGATCGGCGAGATGCCCGAGTATCGACGAGCCGGCCATCTTTTTCCACACCAGAAAATTGCGCCGCCAGATCGGCATGAACCTCAGGCTCAGTTGCGGCAGGGCAAAATGATTTGTGTTCATTTCAAGCCAGATAATGCATCAGACTGCTCGTTTATCGTAGGAGCCCGATTCATCGGGCGATTGACCGTGAATATTCGCCCGATGAATCGGGCTCCTACAGGGGCATTCCCCCCCAATGAATTATTTGGCTTCATTCGCGCATCTCCCTTCCGGTCAATTTCAAAAATACATCTTCCAGGTTGGCGGGGCGATGCAGGTAGCGCAGCTCCGGATGGCGTTGCAATTCCAGCAACAGCGGCTGCGCATCGGCCACATAGCAAAATACCGACTCGCCGCTCACCTCGAAACGCTGTGCATGACGCGCCGCATGGCTTTGCGCCCATGCTGCCGCCTGTTCGCCGAACACCTCGACCACTTGCGGCTCGATGTTTTGTGCGATGAGCTCGCGCGGCGTACCGGTGCTGATGATGCGCCCGTTATCCATCACCGCGAGACGATGGCACAGCCGTTCCGCCTCATCCATGAAGTGCGTGGTGAGCAACAAGGTCTTGCCGCGTGCGGTCAGCTCGCGCAAGCGTTGCCAAATCAGATGGCGTGCCTGTGGATCGAGTCCGGTGGTCGGCTCATCGAGAAAAATAACTTCGGGGTCGTTCACCAGCGCGCGTGCCAGGGTCAGGCGCCGCTTCATGCCGCCGGACAGGGTCGGAACTTTGGCATCGCGCTTGTGGGTCAGATTGGCGAACTCCAGCAGCTCCGGCAAACGCGCTTCGATGGCCGCGTCGCTCATGCCGAAGTAGCGGCCATACACCAGCAGGTTTTCCGCCACGGTGAAATCGGGGTCGAGATTATCTATCTGCGGCACCACCCCGATGCGCAGCCTGGCGGCGCGCGCCTGTTGCGGCACGGCATGATCCAGCAACTGCAACTCGCCCGCGTCCGGCGTGATCAAGCCGAGCATCAAACGCAGCGTGGTAGTCTTGCCCGCGCCATTCGGGCCCAGCAGACCGAAACACTCGCCGCGCTGAATGGACAGATTCAGCCCGTCCACGATCACTTGATCGCCGTAGCATTTGCGCAGATTGCGCGCGCTCACCACCGCATTCACTTCGTCATTCCGCCGAGTTGCCGCAACACGATTTGCTTGAGCTGGGTCAATTTTCCGTGGAAAAAATGTCCCGCTCCCGCCACCACGATGACGGGAAGATGTTGCGGGCGCGCCCATTTCAACAACTCCCGCAACTCCACCACCTCATCCAGATCGCCGTGGATCAACAGAGTATTGACGGGTACATCGGGCATCGCAAACCGCCCGACTGCGGGCGCAATGAGCGCCAACCGCTGCGGCTGCAACTCCGTCGCCGCGCGCGCCTGCACATATCCGCCGAAGGAAAACCCCGCCAGCAGCAGCGGCAGATCAGGGAATTCGCCGCGCATGAAGTTGGCTGCGGCAATCGCATCCAGCGTTTCGCCGTTGCCTTCGTCATAACTGCCGCCACTCTCGCCCACCCCTCGAAAATTGAAACGCAGCGCGGCATAGCCCAGTTCAATGAAAGCTTTAGTCAGCGTGGTAACCACCTTGTTATCCATCGTGCCGCCCATGGTGGACAGCGGATGCGCGATCACGGCGATGGCGTGCGGCTCAGTATCGGGCAGATGCAGCACGCCTTCGAGCCGGCCACCTGATCCGGAAAAAATTATTTTGCGTTGTGTCGCCACCATTTACCTTTGGAAACCAGTTTTTTCATTGATGCGAATATACTTTGGCGCGTCGGTTGTGTGCAGGTTGGGTTAGCGGCCTGCCGCGCAACCCAACAATCTGTCCAACGATGCCGGGTTACGGTCTATTGGCCTAACCCAACCCACGAACGGACACCCTCTAAATTTTCAGGCGCTCAACGATCCGCCCATGTTGCAAATGCTCGGTGATGATCTCGTCGAGATCGCTTTCATCCACGTAGGTGTACCAGGCGCCCTCGGGATAAACCACGATGACCGGCCCCTTTTCGCAGCGATCCATGCATCCGGCAGAGTTGATGCGGATGCTGTTTTGCCGGTTGGAAATACCGAGCTCATTGACCTTGTTTTTGACGTAGTCGCGCGCTTTTTGCGCGCCCTTGTCGTTACAGCAAGCGCTGCCGTCCACTCGCTGATTGGTGCAGAAAAAGACATGCTTGTCGTAAAAACTCATAACAGTATCCTCAAGGATGCAACGATGTGGAATTATACTTTCCGGATGCGCCACAGGTGGAACAACAGCAGTATTGGAAAGACCAGCGTGATGGTCTGCGCCAAGCCGTTATAGTTGAGCAAGTGCCCATAGCGCCAATGATAAATGGACGTCGCTGCGGAAGGCGTGCTGCTGTCCAGCACAAAATTTACGATGCCAAAGTAGGTCAGCGCCACTGCTGCGCCGAAGCCGATCGCCGCTGCACGCTGCAACCATAATGTCGCCATCAGGAGCAACACGCCCAGCAGCATCCCCAGCATCGCTTCGCTGTTGATCCACAACAATAATGCCCAGGACTTCAACAGCAGCGCGGCGGTGATGAATTTCGCCAAAGCCACCACGCTCAACACCAGCAGCAAAACACTGATGACATTGCGCGGCACGCGCAGCAAAGTCAGCAGCAGCGTGCCCAGCATCAATACATTCAGCATAACGGCGCCGCTCTCCCATCCATCGAACGGAGCGGACGGCAGTGTGACAAAGGGCTGGCGGGCCGCCTCGCTGATGAACACATTGCCCAGCATCGGCAACACCGGATTGATCTGCCCGAACATCCACAGCGCGAGCAAGGCCAGACCAAAATCCATCCCATGTCCATGATGAAACAAGTCGCTGCGCCAGCCTACCAGGCGCGCAAGAAACCAGGTCCGCGAAGTCATGCTCACCGCCAGCAGCGCGCCTGTCAATGTGCCCACGCTATTGGTCAGCAGATCCATATTCGAGCTGATACGTGTGGGCAGATACATTTGCAGATATTCCATACTCGCCGATAACAGCACGCCGAGACACAAACCGAGAATCACGCTTGCCACAGAGCCAACACGCGTGCGCAACGATAAGCCAACCAGCAATCCGAACGGCAAGTAGGACAGCAGATTGACGACCGCATCGAATGCGGTATAGGTGAGCAGAAAAGGCGCGCGGAGCACCTCGATAAAATCCAGGCCTTGCTCGCGCCATCCCACAAATGGCGACAGGCTCGCATACACAAGGAACAGCGTGTAGCCGATCGCCAGCCAGGTGCGCAGCCGTATGCGGGTTTTGGTGATGACCGGGTTTTTCATGCTTGTAGGTTTTACCCTGATGGATAGCGTCAGAGTGTTGGCTAAATCGATTATCGTGTCAACACAGCAACCCGGGATGCCGGTGCTGCCGTGTTAAACTCCGCACCGAAGCTGGCCAGACAGTCGCTGCGTCCGTAAGGGCGGAGAGGAAAGTCCGGGCTCCACAGAGCAGAATGCCGGTTAATGGCCGGACACCGTGAGGTGATGAACAGTGCCACAGAAATTATACCGCCGATGGCCGCGCGAGCGGATCAGGTAAGGGCGAACCGGTGCGGTAAGAGCGCACCGCACTCCCGGTAACGGGAGTGGCACGGTAAACTCCATTCGGAGCAAGATCAAATAGGCTGACTATGACGTTGCTCGCGTCGTCAGCGGGTAGATTGCTCGAGC
>JANONV010000313.1:0-3456 GCA_031421015.1 Gallionella sp.
AGCCTTTTGATGCGGTCTGTTCGCCTGACAGGTAGCGCACGACGAAGCAGCCAGTGCCGAGATTGGCCAAGGCTTCCGCGCTATCCTCGCTGACGCTGGCGATCAGCGCGGCGGACTGGTCGCCGACACTGGCTTGCAAAATCAAACCGTTGTCCAATTGCAGATTCATCCCTGCGGAAGACTTTATCTCGGGCAGTATCTGCGCGGGTATGCCAAACAGATCGCAGAGTTTGAGCGACCATTGCTGTTGCCGGATGTCCATCAGCAGTGTGCGCGCCGCCATGGAAGCATCGGTCACAAAATACTTGCCGGCGCTCCGGCGCCAGATCAGAAAAGTATCCAGCGTGCCTGCCAGCAACTCGCCGCGTTCAAGTCGCGCCCGCCATGAAGGGTTTTCCTGCAGCACGATGCGCAGTTTGGGCGCGAAATAATATGGCGTCAACGGCAAGCCGGTCAGGCTGCGGATGGTTTGCTCGTGCTCACGCAAAGCTGCGCAACTGGCCGCGCCGCGATTATCCTGCCATGAAATCAGCGGGGTGAGCGGCTGGCCGGTGGCTTGTTCCCAGATCAGGAATGACGAGCGTTGGCTGCACAGTCCCAACGATGTGCAATCACCCGCATGAGCGATGCATTCGTTCAGCACGCTTTCGGCAATCGCCGCATAGGCCAGCGCGTCGCTTTCATAGCGCCCATCATTGACGGTGATTTTCGGCACGGGGCGTGCAACGATACTGCTGAGCACGCCGTGCCGATCAAGCAAGCCGGCCTTGATCGATGTGGTGCCCAGGTCGAGGGCGATGGCGGAAAAATTGTCGGTCGTCATCGCTGGCGGCAGGCTTCAATTTCAAAAGCTACCGCGGCCTCATCCCAGCCCATCGCGGCAGCAACGGTTTCGGCGATACGGCGCAGAGTGCTTTCGGGGAGCCTTGCCAGAATCAACAACGGCATGCGGCGGCGCAGCAGATCATCCAGGTGGACGGCCATTTCGTTGCGCGCGCAAAACACCAGGTCCGCGTAGATGAAGGGCAGCGCAGGCACGATGCGCTCGGCCAGACGCGGGTCACCTGCAATACTGCGCAGCACCTCACCTGCCCGCTTGCCGTGGCGGCGAATCAGCCACTTCGCGCTTTCCTGAGCTATGCCAAATTCTGTTGCCCGAGCGTTGACAGCAGCGGACCACTCGGGAAAATTCTGCTCCGGTGCCCACGGAAACGGGCGGCTTTTGGTGGCGCATGGGGTAGCTACACCCATCCGTGTACACACCGCATTGACGATGCAGGCTGCATCTTCGCGCGCCGAAGTGAGTTTTCCGCCGATGGAATAATGCACGCCTTTAGCAGTGGATTTCAATTCCCAGTCGCGGCTGACGGAGGATGGCGCGGCTTTGCCGCTGCGCTTCATCACGCGCACACCGGCATAACTCCCGACGATATCCTGCTCGGTCCACACAGTCTTGAGATAGTCATTGGCTGCAGCCAGCAGATAGGCGACATCCTTATGCTCGACGGCGACCTGTTCGATATTTCCCTTGTAATCGGTATCGGTCGTGCCTAACAGCGTCATGCCATACCAGGGAATGATAAAGAACACCCGGCCATCCGGCCTGGCGGTCAACAGCAAGGCCTCGTCAGCCAGCACGGCTGGCATGACCAGGTGGACGCCCTTGGTCAACCGGCACCAGTTGCGTCCCGGCGCGGATGCTGTCGTCCATTGTCCGGCGGTATTGACGATCTGCTTGGTGCGTATCAGTGTCTCGGCGTGGCTGAGCTGATCCCGGACTGTCGCGCCGTAGATCTTTCCCTTTGCTTCGTTCATCTCGGTCAGCTTGCAATAATTCACGCACACCGCTCCGGCTGTCATCGCACCCGCGATCAATTCAAGCACCAGCCGCGCATCGTCGGTCTGCGCATCGCCGTAGGTGAAGCCGCCTTTCAGCCCTTCGCTATCGAGCGCGGAAAAACGTCCGGCAAAAGCATTGCGGTCGAAGTGGCGATGGGCAATATCCGGACTTGGCCAGCCCGCGAGAAAATCGTACAGCGTCAAACCGGCCTTCAATTGCAGCGTGCCGATGCGGCTGTCTTTGTAGATGGGCACGCCGAAGCGCAATGGCCAAACGCGATGCGGCGCCATGGCCAACAGCATCCGCCGTTCCGCCAGCGCTTTTCTGACCAGTTTGAAATCGTATGACTCCATGTAGCGCAAGCCGCCGTGTATCAGCTTGCTGGATGCGGAAGATGTCGCATTGGCCCAGTCGCCCTGTTCTACGATGGCGACACTCAAGCTGCGCAAAGCCGCGTCATAAGCTGTCCACGCGCCATAGATACCGCCGCCGCAAACCAGCAGATCGAAGTGCTTGCCTGCCAGCGAAGAAAAATCGCGTTTCATTTGTCCTGAAAAAAAATACCAATCACGAAAAATACACGCGCAGGTTGGGCTATGCCCAACAACCCATTCCGGCGGGCAAAGCCCGCCCTACGAATTGCATTTTTTATGTGCAATTCCGTGTCATCGGTGGTTATTGCGGTTTTCAAATTCGTTCCTTATCGCCAGTGCTTTTTGCGGAACATCGCTGATGAGTATGTCCACGCCCAAATCCAGCGCCTTGTCGATTTCTTCGTCGCTGTTGCAGGTGTAAACAGCGATGCATTTGTCCTGGCTGCGCAACAGCTTGACTATCGCATCGTCAAGAGATTCTATGGGCAGGCATAGGCCATGAAGAAAAGGCTGCGCGGTAAGAATACGCTGTGCATCCACAATCGTTTGATCAGTTTCAAGATTATAGATCAGAGGAAAACCCGGCCTGTATTGCTGGGCATAAATCAGGCTGGCCAGATTGAATGAGGAAACCATGATGGTATCGTTATCGGGAGCGCGGGCATCCTGCCCACCCGCTTGTGGACAAGATGTCCGCGCTCCAACCATGTCCAGAGTTTGCCGCACTTTTATTTCATGGCGGGAGCTAGTCTCCCAGTCCCGGTTTTTTATTTCGATCAGCAAGCGGCAGCGCTTGCGATAGGCATCCAAAAAGGCATGCAAGGTCATGATGCCTTCTTTGCTTGCAGAAGAAAAATACCCTGCGAAATTCATGGGCTGCAACTGCGCATAATCGAAATCGTCGATACGTTTGTCAGGCAAGCCCAATTTATCGAGAAACCGGTCGTGCCAGAGCACGGCCACTTCATCGCGGCTGAGCTGGACATCCGTTTCCATGCCATCAATGGCATATTCCAGCGCCTTGTCGAAAGCGGAGCGGGTGTTTTCCGTCGCCTCCCGACTAGCGCCACGGTGGGCGAATATCAGGCATTGCCTGGCTTTAATCATGGCAGACTATCAATGAATCGCTGCATGGAAACTTTAAGCGCCGCAAAATTCGGGTTGTACATCAAACGGCGCAGAATGCCGACTTTAAGATTTTCCTCGGTCAACTCTCCCTGCAAATCCGCTTCAGGATTGTTG
>JANONV010000314.1:0-3066 GCA_031421015.1 Gallionella sp.
CAAGGTCATGCAGTCCGTCGGCCGGCGCTATGTGCAATACGTCAATTACACCTATCGACGTACCGGTACCTTGTGGGAGGGACGATACAAGGCCACGCTGATCAACAGCGAACAATACCTTCTCACCTGCTCGCGCTATATCGAACTCAACCCGGTGCGAGCCGGTATCGTGGCGCATCCGGGCGATTATCCGTGGTCCAGCTATCGGGTTCACGCGCACGGGCAACCGGACATGTTGATTCGAGACCACCCTTTATACCTGGCGCTCGGAGATACAGACAGCGCACGCCAGGAGGCCTACCGGGCATTATTCAACGTGCAGCTCGACACAGCGGCCGTTAATCTGATTCGCGATTCAACCAACAAGGCTTGGGCGCTGGGGAGCGATAAATTTCGGGAAGAAATTGAAGCGGCGTTGCAGCGTCGTACGCATGCATTACCGCGTGGCGGCACGCGGCGGCGTAATACGGAAACCGAAACGTCTGAACTGGCATGAGCAATCGAGTCTGACCCTATTGCTCCTCCTATTACTCCTGTGTCATTGCGCGCTGCGAGATCCTCCGAATAGGTGCTTGCGACCGCGACGGCAACACCAAGCCAAACAAAAGTAAGCGCTCAACAAATAACAGGGTTGATCAATCGGAGCCGATCTGATTCCTGTCGATGTTGCCGGTTAAGTCAGCCTCACCAGATTTCCATACCGGGCAAGTTGTTTGTCGTTGGTAACCAGCAGCAAAGGCTCGGTCAAAGCCTGGGCAACCAGCAGACGGTCGAAGGGGTCGTTGTGGTCCGGGAATTGAGGCAGCGTTGCCAGCATGGCGGCGTGTTTCGCCGTGATCGGCAGTTCCTGGAGACCGGTTTTGGCGATGGCATCGACCAGCTCGGCGGGGTCTGCCTTGAGTTTCTTCAGCGCCACCTTGATCGCAATTTCCCAGATGGAGGCGGCGGAGACATAGACCGCATCCGCCTCGACCAGCCATTGCCTTGCTTGTGGCTTTAACTCCCGGCTATCGCTGACCAGCCATAAAAAAATGTGAGTATCGATGAGCAGCCGCACTGATTATTTTCCCGCGAACGCGCGCGCGACCTCGGCCGGCAGCGGCTCGTTAAAGTCGCGCGGAACCTTTATTTTTCCCTTGAGCAGTCCGAAGCGAATAACGGACTTCCTGGCCGTCAGCGGCGTGAGCTTGGCCACGGGCCTGCCTGCCCTGGCGATGATGATTTCATTGCCCAGCGCGGCCTCCTCAACCAGGCGCGACAGGTTGGTTTTTGCCTGATGGATATTGACGGTCGCCTTGCTCATGCGGGGTGGAGCCAGTGTTAGTTCAACTTAGTTTAGTTCGTGAGGCGCGGGGCGTCAACCGGCGTCCTGGCGCGTTGCCCGCTCGCTGAGTCTATTCATCTGGTCACGGCGAAGCGCGGCGCTCGGTGCCTTGTGCGCGAGCCGGCGCATCGAGTAGGGGCTCACAAGATGCGGATCGCGTGCCGGGTTCCAGGTGCGCTCGTCGACGCCGTTCAGGATGCCCCAACAGCCCACATCGGGCACCGATCACACCGGCAAAACGCGGCCAGGGCAACCCAGTCTAAGGCGTGCGGCCGAACAAGACGCAACGCCTTGCCACGTCTCACACCACCCGGATGCGGCCCGAGCGCCGGGCACCGCCGCAAGGCGCTCTGTTCAACGCACCCGAAGCCAACCCGAGACGCCGCGCCGGACGCTGGTCGCCAAGTCAGCGCCCGCCCGCAACGCCGGCAGTGGCCAGAGAACGGCGGTGCGTTGCCGGTACTGTTCAGGGTCTTCCCGGAAGCCGCCGAAACGCGCACGCTGTCGTGATGCGGGCCGGGTGAACAGCCGGTGACGCGTGAATGGTTAGTCGGAGAAGGGGGGTTTATTCTTCCTGTACTCCAGATTGTGAGGTCCGATCTAGAAAATTGTTTCTTGTCTCCGCAAGAATTACCCTCTGGCTTTCATTTACAAAAATAATCAGGTAATCCGGGATGAATAAGCGGCCTCTGGTTCTGGCGGCGATCGGCCTGCTGGTGATCGTTATGCAGTGGTGGAATCTGCATGGTTCGTTTGAGGCGGATACGCCGCTCGACTATCTGCGCGGTGCCATATACCCCAAACCCGCCGGGTCGGCGAAGGAGACCATCTCGCGGTCGCAAGCGATGTCGATGGTCCGAGACCTGTCGATGGTGAAGGTCGCAGTTGCCGAATACCTCCAGACGAATGGCGAGTTGCCGCGCAAGGTGGCTGATTTGGGTGTCGGCGAGCAGTTCCCGAAGAATTTCCGACTCTTGGGAAACGGTGCGCTCGAAGTGTTGGTGGACGGAAACTCGAACGTGCGCGTTTACTGGCGGCTGATGCCAAGCTCCACGAGCTTTGCGACATGGGAGTGCGTATCGCCGGATATCGCAAATCTGAGCGAACGCCTGGAGGATTGTCGCTACGACCCTTCATATAAGAAGGACGAGCCGATCCGCATGGACTACAAGGCGGAGCATCGGCTGCTGTTTGAATTCGACCGTACCGATGAAAAGGGTCTGACTCAGGGTATTCGCGACGGGTTCCAGCGTTTTCTGCGCGATGTTGCGCCGCTGCCAACGCGGCAGGTGCTGAGCGTTCAACTTACCGGCTACGCCGATCCGATGGGCGATGCGAAACGCAACGTTCGCCTCGCCGAGGCTCGTGCGGCCTATGTGCGAGAGACGTTTGCGGCCATGGGCATCGATCGACCATTGATTAACATACGCGTAATCGGGGCCGACCCCAATCCAGCGCGTGCCTGCCCGGACAGCATGCTGCGCGAAGAGCGTATTTATTGTTTCGGGATGAGTCGTCGTGTCGATGTTGCTGTCACGATCCGAAAGGACATGTGAGCTCGCCCGGCAGCCCGTGTAGCCCGCGTAGGATGGGTTGAGCACAGCGATACCCATCGTATGTCTTGATACATTACGCCGATGACCAGCTATCGGCGAAATTACCTCGACGGCGGAAGTTATTTCTTTACCGTCAATCTTGCCGAGCGGCGTTCACGGTTGTTGACCGACAACATAGGATTGTTG
>JANONV010000315.1:0-2067 GCA_031421015.1 Gallionella sp.
TACAGCTCGGCAATGTGCCCGAACTGAACGATGTCGCCACGATGCGCAAGCTGCTGCAGCAACTGGGCGTAAAGATAGAGGCGAGCGGCAGCCAGATGGTGTTGTCTGCGGCGCATATAGACAAGCTTGAAGCGCCTTACGACATGGTGAAAACCATGCGTGCCGCGATCCTGGTGCTGGGTCCGCTGGTGGCGCGTTTTGGCGAAGCGCGCGTTTCCCTGCCGGGCGGCTGCGCGATCGGTTCGCGCCCGGTGGATCTGCACATCAAGGGTTTGCAGGCGATGGGTGCGGAGATTCATATCGAGCATGGTTACATTCACGCCCAAGTACCACATGGTATGGGGGCGAAGCGGCTCAAGGGCGCGCGGATATTTTTCGATCTGGTCAGCGTCACCGGCACGGAAAACCTGATGATGGCGGCGGCGCTGGCGGACGGCGTGACGGTGCTGGAAAACGCGGCGCGCGAACCGGAAGTGGTGGATCTGGCGCATTGTCTGATCGCGATGGGCGCCAAAATTGAAGGGGCGGGCAGCGACACCATCACCATCACCGGCGTGGAAAAACTGCATGGCGCAAGCCATCGCATCATGCCGGACCGTATCGAGAGCGGCACGTTTCTGGTGGCGGCTGCGGCGGCAGGCGGCAACATCACCTTGACCGATGCGCGTGCCGACATCCTCGAAAATGTGTTGGAGAAGTTGCAAGAGGCCGGCGCGACGATACAAGTGGCGGGCAGCACGATCAGTCTGCAAATGAATAAACGCCCGCTGGCCGTGAACCTGCGCACCGCGCCTTATCCGGCTTTCCCCACCGACATGCAGGCGCAGTTCATGGCGATGAATTGCATAGCCGAAGGCAGCGCGATGGTGGTCGAGACGATATTCGAAAACCGCTTCATGCATGTGCAGGAACTGCGTCGCCTCGGCGCGCAGATCGAGGTGGAAGGGAATACCGCTGTCATTAAAGGCTGTGCGCAACTGGAAGGCGCGACCATCATGGCGACCGATTTGCGCGCCTCGGCCTGTCTGGTGATCGCCGGACTGGCCGCGCAGGGGGAGACTATCGTGGATCGCATCTACCACCTGGATCGGGGCTATGAACATATAGAAGCAAAGTTGTCGGCGCTGGGCGCGCAGATACGCAGGGTAAAATGAAACTCAACCCCTCCCAACCTCCCCAACCCCCCACCCCCCTTGTCAGGGGGAGAAACAGGGGAGGAGCCATCTTCCCCCTGATAAGGGGATCGAGGGGGGTTGCATTTCACCAAACAATTAAACCAACCAAGAACAATACACCATGATTACGATCGCCTTATCCAAAGGACGCATCTTCGAAGAAACCCTGCCGTTGCTGAAAGCGGCAGGCATCACGCCGCTGGAAGACCCGGAGTCTTCGCGCAAGCTGATATTGACTACCAATCGCGCCGATGTGAGGTTGATCATCGTGCGTGCCAGCGACGTGCCGACCTATGTGCAATACGGCGCGGCGGATCTGGGAGTGGCGGGCAAGGATGTACTCAACGAACACGGCGGCACCGGGCTGTACCAGCCGCTGGATCTGAACATCGCGCGCTGCCGCATGATGGTCGCGGTGCGCGATGATTTCGATTACGAATCTGCAGTGCGCCAGGGCGCGCGCCTGCGCGTGGCGACCAAATACGTGCAGACCGCCAGGGCTCACTTCGCCGCAAAGGGTGTGCATGTGGATTTGATCAAGTTGTACGGCTCGATGGAGCTGGCTCCGCTGGTCGGGCTGTCGGACGCGATCGTGGATCTGGTGAGCAGCGGCAACACGCTGAAGGCGAATCACCTCAAGGCGGTCGAGCACATCGCGGATATTTCATCGCGCCTGGTGGTGAACCATGCCGCGCTCAAATTAAAACGCGCCGCGATCCAGCCGATACTGGATGCATTTGCGCTTGCGATCAGAAAATAGGGGCGATCAGGAAATAGGGGCTATATCCTAAGACGGACGAGCCGGAGCTACATGTAGGTCGGGCTGCGCCCGTAGGGTGGGCACAGCCCACCCAACCGGCGCTGCGCCGTGATGACAAACTAGATAGGTGGC
>JANONV010000316.1:0-3696 GCA_031421015.1 Gallionella sp.
GCACACCCAGTTCGCGCTCGATGCGGACAAACAGCTCCACGCGCGCCAGGCTGTCTAGACCGAAATCGCGCTCCAGCGCATGATCCAAGTTAAAATGTTCCACATCGGGCGCGTTCGGACGCAACTCGCGGGCAAGGCCGCACACGATGCCGAGCAGCCGCTCCGCGTCGCTCATGGCATCGGGACGGGGCGGTGTCGTGTCGCGCGATGCTTCGCGCTGGGGCGGGGAAGGTGGAAGGCTCATGCGCGTAACCTTGTGCTCAATTGAAGCGTCATATTACTCCAAGTCCGCCTTGGGCTAGCGCTCGGCGCGCAAGGCGGCGCGTCGGCCGCGCGCCGCATTTACGCCAAAGAGCAGGATCAACCCGACGATGAAATAGCTGCCGGTGACCAGCAGTGCTTGCCGGTGATCGCCGCCGGTCAACCAGGTCGCCGCGCCGTAGGTGAGCGGCCCGGCAATGGACGCGAGCTTCACCGCCAGACCCCACAGCCCGAAGAATTCCGCCGCGCGCGAGGGTGGCGCAAGCACGCCCACCAGCGCCCGGCCGGCGGACTGCGATGCGCCCAGGCATAACCCGGCAACATTCGCCGCCACCCAGAACAGCGTTGGCTCGCGCGCCGCCCAGGCGAGCAGGATGGTTGCGATCCATCCCGCCAGCGTCAGCGCGATGGACCGGACATGGCCGATGCGGTCCTGAAAGTGGCCGAACAGAAACGCGCCGAGCGCTGCCGTGATGTTGACCACCAGCACCAGCAACAGGGTCTGCTGTATGGTAAAACCCATCGCCTGATGGGCATACACGGCAGTCAGGGTGATGACCGCCTGGATGCCCGCCTGATAGAACAGGCTGCACAGCAGAAAGCGGCGCAAATCTGCAAATTGCCGCAGATGGCGCAGAGTCTGCCACACCCGCAACCAGGCCATGCGGATCGTCGCAGCTTCGATCGTTCCAACTTTGGTTATCCCGCTTTCAATCATCCTGGGCGTGGTGCGCTCGCGCAGCACCAGGAATGTCGGGATGCTCGCCAGCGCAAATATCCCGGCAGTGATCAGCATCGTCACCGGCACGAACTGCTCAGCCGTTTGACCCTGCGCCTGGGCCCAGGTGACATACATCAGGCACAGGCCGAGCGAGACCAGCCCGCCGATGTAACCGAGGCTCCAACCCCAGCCGGACACCCTGCCCATCGCCCGGGCTTTCGATAGTTCCGGAAGAAATGCCGCGATCAGATTCTCCCCGCTGCCGAAGAAGAAGTTGGACAGGATCACGCACACGACGGCAAGCCACAGCGTGTCCGGCTGGGCGAAATAGAGCAGGGCGGTGAACAGGACGCAGCCCGCAGTGGTGAGCGCCAGCAGCTTTTTCTTTGCCGCACGCAGGTCGGCGTAGGCGCCGATCAGCGGGGCGCTGAGCACGATCAGCAGATAGGACGCGGACAGCGCGGCAGTCCAGGCGAAGGTGGCCCACGACGCATTGCCCGCGACTACCGCCACGAAATAGGCGTTGAACAGCGCGGTGATGACCACCGTGGTGTAGCCGGAATTGGCGAAGTCGTACATCGCCCAGGCCCACAGCTCGCGCGGGCGGACATCGGGACGCAGCGCTGTCTGGAAGGGCTTGGGCATCGTCACTCCTTCATAAAATTCGGCGCCGTCTCAACCGCACCACGATCCAATACATCGCCAGCGCGGCGATCGCGTGCTTCAAGGTATGACCGCTGACGAGGCCATCGGTCAGAGCAAAAACCGGGCGATCGGTGAAATCGCACAGCAAGGCCAGCAGGTAGAGCCCGATGACGGCCAGGATATCTTTGTCGCCGCTATAGCGCGGCGGATAAAGCCAGAGCAGTAGCGGGATCAGCAGCATCGGATAGAGCTGCATCAGGCCATAGGCGCGCAGGTCACCGCTGCCGCGCGCTTCGCTCCAGCCCCAGAAGATGACACTGCCCAGCGCGGCGGCGATCAGCAGCGGCAGCAGGCGCAGCCCGGCGGTCAGGCTGACGCGCTCGCACAGGATCGCGGCGAACCAGGACATCAGCGCCAGCGAAATCGCCGCTCGATCCCATATCAGCCGGCTGTTGTCCGGGGCAAGATGATAGTAACCGGAGCCGAAGCCGACCAGAATCGCGGCAAGGAAAAACAGCCGGTAGGGCAGCGCCTCGCGCGAGTCGATGAAGGCGCGCCGCCCCGCGTCGCCGCGCAGGAAATACAGTCCCGCCAATCCCGCCAGCACGAACAGCACATTGGAAACGGTATCGAAGCAATAGGGCACGCCGAAGCAGGCGCGCCGGTCGGCGAAATCATGGTATTGCAGCGGCTGCGGGATGCGCGGCAGCAGCGCCCATGCCAGACCGGCCAGTGCCGCGACCAGCAACCACAGGCCGACAGCCTTGGCGCGCGGGTTGGCGTGGCGCAACTTGTTCATAAGGACACCTCTAAAAATCCAGATTTTAGTTCCGCACCTTGCATTTGGGCGAACTCTGAATTTTTAGAGGTTCCCCTTATAGCACCCCTCAAGAGCCGGATTTTTCGGCTTGATCATCGCGCTTTCCGCGCTGGCTCTTCCACTGTTGATAGCACTCCAGGCCGCAAAAATGTACCACGTAGTCCGTCGCTTCTGGAACTGTGGCTTCGGTTATGGGCACTTCCTTCAGGCATATCTCGCATACGACGCGCTCCACTTCGACGGGTTTGTCACTTGTAGTCATAGCTCCCTCCTTATTAATCCAACCATCCAACCCGCTCCTATCCACAGCGGAGATTGCGACCCACGTTCGGTGTAGCCCAACGCGCTGATCAGGCGCGCTGTTAAGCGTCGCCTGCATCCGGCTGGTTATGAAATCACAAGCTACAGGTCATATCCTCGCCACAGCACATAGGTGATTTAATTTTCCCATGACCGTTTGGGCATTTCGAGATTTGTACTGTTTTTCCATTCCCAATGTCTAAACTATCATTAACAAGCGGTGCATCGCACTTTGCACAAGTTGCATTAACACTCATTCCACATTTCGAACATTCATAAGTTGCCATTTGAGCCTCCTTTAGAAATATAGTCTAGACACATTCGTGAAACGTAAAGATTATAGATGCTTTTCAGCATAACGTAATGGTAAAGTGATCTAGGATAGCACCGCAGCTAGTATGGTGTTCTGGAGCCCACCATCGCCGACATAACTTTGGCTGAAGCGGGAATTGGACAAACTTCGGTTCGCAATTGCTTCTGTTACGTAAAAGGTCTCGAATGGAGATATAACCTTCGTACGTTGGGAGGTTTTGGTCTTTCCAGTTTTCCGCCCACCCCGAACCTCCGGGAATGTGAACTCCAAATGTTCGAATAGAGAAGCAGAATGGCTGATCGCCGAGGACGATTATTTCGTGTGCGGAGCTTCCTGGATTGAGATAGTTCCAACCGAAGACCCAATAGGGGAAGCGGCGAGCAGTGCCGTGCCAGACTGCGCCAAGTTCCGGGTTGTGTGACAGCAAATTTAGCGCTCGTTCGAACTCTGCGATGAATGCCATCCCGAGCGCTTGGTCTGCACGTTCTGAATAGAATTTGGCCGTTTCGCGCAGTTCGTCAGACGCTGCGGGAAGAACGGATACTTTCACTTGAGTGCGGCGCGCGCTCTGGCCATGGCTTCTGCTGCGGGAATCAACTGAAGGGCACCTCTAAAAATCCACATTTTAGTTCCGGC
>JANONV010000317.1:0-4225 GCA_031421015.1 Gallionella sp.
CTCCCGCAAGTGGGCGAGGGTGATAAAGTGTCGCTTTGCGACGTTAACATTTACGAACGTGACGGGCATACCAAATGACAACCCAACCGAGCAAGACCCTGGAGACCTTTCCCAACCCCCAACCCGCCCGGGATTACCATATCCACATGGAAATCCCGGAATTCACCTGCCTGTGCCCCAAGACCGGCCAGCCCGATTTCGCCACGCTGATCCTGGATTACATCGCGGATGAACAGTGCGTCGAACTGAAAAGCCTCAAGCTGTATATCTGGTCGTTCCGCAATGAAGGCCATTTTCACGAGGACGTGACCAACCGCATCCTTGACGACCTGGTCGCCGCCACCCAACCGCGCTTCATGCGCCTCACCGCCAGGTTCTATGTGCGCGGCGGCATCTTCACCAACGTGATCGCGGAACACCGCAAGCCGGGGTGGCAGCCTGTACCATTCGTCGAGCTCGGTCAGTTCAGCACGCAATCGAATACGCGTGGGTAACCCCTCCTCAACCCTCCCCTTGCACCCGCAAGAAGTACGCCGGTGGGTTCCCCACTGCTACGCAACGACCCTTCCGCTGTCAGGGAAGGATGAGCTCCTCCCCCCTGACAAGGGGGGGGCTGAGGGGAGTTATTTCCCTTTCATGAATTATTACCTCGGCCTGGACTTCGGCACCTCAGGCGCGCGCGCCTGCGTTATTGGCGACGACAAGTCCATCGTCTGGGAACAGCGCGTCGCCTACCCTGACCCCGCCGAGCAAACCCCGCTCGATTGGCGCACCGCGCTGCACACGCTGTTATCTGCACTGCCGAAAGACATCGCCGCACAACTGCATGGCCTGGCGATAGACGGCACTTCCGGCACGGTGTTGCTGTGCGATGCGGAACTGGAACCCGTTTCTCCCGCCCTGCTCTACCATGACGACCGTGCGCAGCCGCAAGCCGAACAGCTCAAGTCCATCGCACCTGAAGGACATGTCGTTTGTACCGCCACTTCCGGCCTCGCCAAATTTCTGAGTCTGACGCAACAAAACGACAACGCATCTGCCGCATATTTTTTGCATCAAGCCGATTGGCTTACCGCGCTGCTCAGCGGAAAACCGGGTATCAGCGACTATCACAACGCGCTGAAGACCGGCTACGATGTAGAAAATCTGTGCTGGCCGGATTGGGTGATGGCTTTGCCGCACTCGCATCTGTTGCCGGAAGTACTGGCTCCGGGCGCGATCATCGGCAATATCCAGCCTGACATCGCGGCGCATTTCGGCATCAATCCGCAATGTGCCATCCACGCCGGGACTACCGACAGTACAGCAGCTTTCATCGCGGCTGGAATAAGAGAAGTTGGTATTGGCGTGACTTCTCTCGGCACCACGCTGGTACTCAAGCAACTTTCGGCACAGCGCATCGACGCGCCGGAATACGGCGTGTACAGCCATCGCTACGGAGAGCTGTGGTTGGTGGGCGGGGCATCGAATGCCGGGGCCGGCGTGCTGCACCATTACTTTGACGATGCGCGACTCGCCGCCCTGAGCGCGCGGATCGATCCGCTGCGGGACAGCCCGCTGGATTACTATCCGCTGACCAAAACCGGCGAGCGCTTCCCCGTCAACGACGCGCGGCTCGCGCCGCGCCTGGAACCTCGCCCGGCAGATGATGTGGAATTTCTGCACGGGATGTTGCAAGGCCTGGCGCGTATCGAGGCGGCGGGCTATGCCAGACTCGCCGCGCTGGGCGCGCCGCCGCTCAGGCGTGTCATGACTAACGGCGGCGGAGCCAAGAACACCGTGTGGAAGCAGATGCGCGAAACATCGCTCGGCGTGCCGGTCGGCACGGCGACCCATTCCGAAGCGGCTTACGGCAGCGCGCTGCTGGCACAAATATACATAGCGACATAAATCTACTGCCCGACCCGCCCCCAAACCGCTCGCTACGATTTCTGTCGCAATGGGCGCGGCTATATTAGCTCAAATAATGCTTCGCGACTAAGAACGCCCTCTTGCTACGTCAACCAGCTCTGTCCTGAGCCTGTCGAAGGGCTCACCCCGGCCTGCGCTTACTGGCTATAATCGCCCCTTCATTTCGTCTCGCATATTTGGAGCCTGCCATGTCGCACAATTTATACAACACCCGCCAAGCATTCAAACTCGCCGGCGGCAAACAGGGCACGCTGTATTCGTTGCCCGCGCTGGAGGCCGCAGGGGTCGGCATGATTTCGCGCCTGCCAGTCTCGATCCGTATCGTGCTGGAAGCGGTATTGCGTAATTACGATGGCAAAAAGATCTCCGATGTGCATGTTCGCCAACTGGCCAACTGGCAGCCGAACGCTGCGCGCACCGAGGAGATCCCGTTCGTGGTGGCGCGCATCGTGTTGCAGGATTTCACCGGCGTGCCGCTGCTCGTCGACCTTGCCGCGATGCGCGATGCCGCCGCTGCACTGGGCTGCGACCCGAAGATCATCGAGCCGCTGGTGCCGGTCGATCTGGTGGTGGATCATTCGGTGCAGGTGGATCACTACAACAGCCCGGACGCGCTCAAGCTGAACATGGAGCTGGAATTCGAGCGCAACGCCGAACGCTACCGTTTCATGAAATGGGGGATGCAGGCATTCGACACGTTCAAGGTGGTGCCGCCCGGCATCGGCATCGTGCATCAGGTTAATCTGGAATATTTGGCGCGCGGCGTACTGCAAAAGGATGGGGTCTACTATCCCGACACATTGGTCGGCACCGACAGCCACACCACCATGATCAACGGCATCGGCGTGGTCGGCTGGGGCGTCGGCGGCATTGAGGCGGAAGCCGGCATGCTCGGCCAGCCGGTGTATTTCCTGACCCCCGATGTAGTCGGCGTGCATCTCAACGGCAAGCTGCGCGAGGGTGTGACCGCCACCGACCTGGTGCTGACCGTGACCGAGTTGCTGCGCAAGCACAAAGTGGTTGGCAAGTTCGTTGAATTTTTCGGCGCAGGCACCTCAGCCCTCACCCTGCCGGATCGCGCCACCATCGCCAACATGGCGCCGGAATACGGCGCGACCATGGGCTTCTTTCCGGTGGATGACGTGACGGTGGAGTATATGCGCAACACCGGGCGCACCGATGAGGAAGTGGATGCCTTCGCCGCCTACTTCAAGGCGCAAGGTTTGTATGGCATCCCACAAGCCGGGCAGATCGATTACAGCAGCGTGGTGGAACTGGATCTGTCCAGCATAGAACCGTCGCTGGCCGGCCCGAAGCGTCCGCAGGACCGCGTGCCACTGACCAGAATGAAAGAGACGTTCAATTCTCTGTTCAGCAAACCCGGAACGGAAAACGGCTTCAGCAAACCCGCCGCAGAACTGCACAAACGCTACGCCACCAAATTACCAGAACACGATGACAAAGTGTGCCTGCTGGTATCAGGAGGTGGTCTGTTGAACAGCGAAAGTGCACCGGCAGGAAAGTTAGCTTTGGGCAGCCGCAGCAGTAGTGCCGCCAGCGAAATAGAAATGCTGGACAGTCACCCGACTGCGGCGCGGCATTCCCAAAGTGATAAAAAAATGCACCCAGTTGTGGAGATCGGCCACGGTGATGTGTTGATCGCCGCGATCACCTCTTGTACCAACACTTCCAATCCCAGCGTGATGCTGACAGCGGGCTTACTGGCAAAAAAAGCGGTCGAGAAGGGTTTGTGGGTCAAGCCGCATATTAAAACCACACTGGCTCCCGGCTCGCGCGTGGTCACTGCCTATTTGACCAATTCCGGATTGTTGCCCTACCTGGAACAGCTCGGCTTCAGCGTGGCGGCCTACGGCTGCACCACCTGCATCGGCAACTCCGGCCCACTGAACGGCATGATCGAAGAAGTCATCGTCACCAACGACCTGATCGCTGCTGCGGTATTGTCCGGCAACCGCAATTTTGAAGCGCGCATCCACGCCAACATCAAAGCGAATTTCCTGGCCAGCCCGCCACTGGTGGTGGCCTACGCCATCGCCGGAAAAATGAATATCAACCTCGACACCGAGCCGCTCGGTACTGGCAAAGATGGCCAGCCGGTATATTTAAAAGATATCTGGCCTTCCGCTGCGGAATTGCAAGCCGTGAGTAAATTCGCCACGGATCCGTCGCTGTATCGCACCTTGTATTCCGATTTTACCAAAGACCTGCCGCTGTGGAACGCGATCCCCGCACCGACCGGCGATCAATACCGCTGGGATGATTCCACCTACATTGCGCGGCCGCCGTTCTTCGA
>JANONV010000318.1:0-1554 GCA_031421015.1 Gallionella sp.
CCTCAACTGCCCACCTACAAGATTTTGTGAGGTTTTTAGAGATAACTTGTCAACTTTAGTCGGCAAAGCGGCGTTATTGGACTGCCGTCAGAAAAGTTATCGGGTAAAGCTGACCGGCGACTTGGCTATCGTTTTTTGGTAACCTGGTCGAATGGCTATGCAAAGCGGGCGGAGTTGTTTAAAATCGGCGGTGAAGGCACAGAGCTTTCGCATTTTTAAAACACATTAATCGTAAAACGGAGAGAATATGAAGTCCATTATTGTAAGCATGTTTGCAGCAACAGGTTTGGTGATCGCAGGTAGCGCGCTGGCGGTCGATATGCCGCCACTGGCAAAGAAGCATAATTGTGTCGCTTGTCACGCTATGGACAAGAAGGTGGTCGGTCCGTCTTGGATGGATATTTCCAAGGCTTACAATAGCGTCGGCGCAACCGGGTCTGCTGTTAATCCGACAGCCTACAAGGTTACCAACAAAGTAGCTGACATTCTGGCGAAGAACAATAGCAAGACTGCCGAAGAATGGTTGCTGAAAAAAGTATCCAAAGGCGGTGCGGGAGACTGGGGTACCATGCCCATGCCGGCTAACGATCCAAGCGGCGCCAAGGCGGCTGACCTCAAGGAGCTGGTTAAATTCATTATGAGTTTGGACAAAAAATAAGCCTGTCTTGAGTCTCGGAGGAGCCGGCGCAAGCCGGCTTTTTTGTTGTCTGCGTATTTGTCTGTTCGCGCATAAAATTGACAAGCAGCGCGCCCCCTCTGCATAATCGACAAACACACTTCCAGGGGTTGGCCATGCCATTCCGTTTCGCTCGTTCGCTGTTGCTTGCCGCCGCCACACTGACCCTGCTGGGCTGTGAAAAATCATCCACCACCGGTCAAAGCACCTCCGGCGAACTGGCCGTGCGCATCGGCGCATCGGCGCCGCTGACCGGCCCGCAGGCGCACATCGGCAAGGACAACGAAAGCGGCACGCGCATGGCGATAGACGATGCCAACGCCAAAGGCATCGTCATCGGCGGGCGCAAGGTGCGTTTCGAGCTGATCAGCGAAGACGATCAGGCCGACCCCAAGACCGCGACCATCGTCGCGCAGAAGCTGGTGGACAACAAAGTCAGCGGTGTGATCGGACACCTTAATTCCGGTACCAGCATCCCAGCCTCCAGGATCTACCACGATAACGGCATAGCCCAGATTTCACCCTCCGCCACGGCGGTCGCCTACACCACACAGGGTTTCAAAACGGCATTCCGCGTGATGGCGAATGACGCGCAACAAGGCCGCGTGCTGGGCGAATACGCGACCAGGAATCTCGGCGCGAAAAAGATCGCGGTCATAGATGACCGCACCGGTTATGGGCAGGGTTTGGCGGACGAGTTCATCAAATCGGCGCGGGCGAATGGCGCGCAAATCATAGCGCATGAATACACCAACGACAAGGCGTATGACTTCACTGCGGTGCTGACGGCGGTCAAGGGCAAGCGGCCCGATTTGCTGTTTTATGCCGGGATGGATCCGCAAGCGGGCCCGATGGCGAAGCAGCTCAAAGCGCTCGCG
>JANONV010000319.1:0-1741 GCA_031421015.1 Gallionella sp.
ACTCGTGACACTGTTCGATGCCGCCAGCGGCAAGCGCATCGTCGGCGCGAAAGTGAGTGCGCGGGTATATGAACTCAACCGCAGCGGGACGCAGAAAAAACTTGAGCCCATGCTCATCGCGAACACGGTTAGCTACGGCAATTATTTCAACATTCCGGCAAACAATAACCCTTACCGTATCCGGGTGCTGATCGAGTTGCCCGGCGTGGCGGGCGTAATCGAAACTGAATTTGAATATCAACGTGCGCGCGCCTGATGTGCGGGAGCGAAGTAATCTGAAATCTAAGAAAAGGAGAATTTCATCATGGACAAGATCACCAAAAACGTATCCGTAATGTGCTTTCATGACGAACTGTGTCAAGTGTTCAACGCGCTGATGACGGCCTTGAGCCTGCTGCGGGAGGGCGCGCAGGTCACGATTTTCTTCGGCTCGCGCGGCATCAACGCCGTGCACCGCGACAAGGTAAAAGAACTCAAGTGCCTGCCTGACGCCCCGCAGGAGATCGGCGATGCCGTAATGCGCAAGATGGACGAGGCGGGATTGCCCTTGGCCGAGGACCTGTTCGTCATGCTAATCGCCGAAGGTGCCACCGTGCTGGCCTGCCCGCTGAACCTGTCGCTGTTCGGCATGACGCCGCGCGATCTGGTGAAGGGCGTGCGGGTGGCCGACCCGGCGAAGTACTACAAGGAAGTCGTAATGGTCGCGGATATGAATCTGACTTTTTAGCAATCCGTTCCAGCGCCGCATTCGGCGCGATGCACATGCTGCTGTACTGGACGGTGTTGGTGATCGCGGCGCTGGTTTAAACAAGAGTGGAAACGCTATGGAATCGATGCACATAAATAGACATCCGGAAGAACAGGCGAAACCGCCCGCATCAAGGCGAAAGTGGGTGTTCATGGCTTTTGCGGTGATCGCCGCATTTTTTCTCTTCACCGAGCACCGCGCCCACCTCTTCGGCGCGCTGCCTTTCCTGCTCCTGCTTGCCTGCCCGCTGATGCACCTGTTTCATCACGGCGGGCATGGGGGGCACGGCAGTCGTGGAAGCGAAAACCAGGACAAATCAGAGGGAGGCAAGAAATGAACACCGCGCCCGCTTATGGCCTCTGGACACTGGTCGTCATCAATTCACTCATATTCATCATCTTCGCGTTCAGTTTCGCGAAGCCGCAGACCAGGCGTGACTGGCGCTCCTTCAGCGCATTTTCGGCCTTTATCGTCGCTCTTTTTGTGGAGATGTACGGCTTCCCGCTGACCATCTATCTGCTCTCCGGATGGCTGACCAGCAAGTTCCCGGGGATCGATTTTTTTGCCCATGACTCCGGTCATCTGCTTGAGATCATGTTCGGCTGGAAGTTGAATCCGCACTTCGGTCCGTTCCATATTTTGAGCACGGTATTCATCTTCGGCGGGTTCTGGCTGCTGTATGCCGCCTGGAAGGTGCTATACGCAGCCCAACGCTCGCATCGCCTGGCTGCTGCCGGCCCTTATGTCAGAATCCGGCATCCCCAGTACGCCGGATTCGTCCTGATCATGTTCGGCTTCCTGTTGCAATGGCCGACATTCGTGACGCTGGCGATGTTCCCGATTCTGGTGTTTATGTATGCGCGACTCGCGCAACGCGAGGAGGCGGAAATGCACCAGGCGTTTGGCGCTGAATACGCGTCGTATGCCAAAGCAACGCCGGCATTTTTTCCACGCAGGCATTAATGTGTGTTGTTGTTCGGTGTTAATTTAAAC
>JANONV010000320.1:0-2304 GCA_031421015.1 Gallionella sp.
GGGTGGGCCCCCATTACCCCCCCCCCTCCCCCGGAGGAAAAAAAACACCGGCGCGCCATCCTCCCCGCCCCTACAATAGTTTACGAATGTCCTGTCCGCGCCTGCCGGGACGAAAATACGCGGTGTTGTCGTAATACGCCGCATTGTCGTTGTCCGCCGCCCACCCCGGCACGCCGAGCAATGGCACGGGAGAAAGATCGCGGGTGCTGCGGCAATGTTCCGGTGCAGCCAAGTAGTCCGCCAACAGATTATCCAAGTACGCCAATTGCTGCGCCATCGGCCAACTGAAAAACGCCGGCTCCACCGCCAGTAGCAGCCCTTGCCCGGTCATGCCGACATAGGGTTGCAGCGCCTTCTCATACAGGCCGTGGCCGAACAGATAAAAGCCCATCCCTGTCCTGAGCCTGTCGAAGTGGCCTGCCCTCACCTGTACACGCCGCTGCCAAAATAATTCCTGCCACTGGAAATCGCGCAGCAGCGCAGCCAGCTCGATACCGGAATGGGCATCGGCACCGGAATTAGCATTGGAATAGGCCACGATCACGCCGGATTCATCGAACAAGGTATTCGCGTCGCGCACTGCACCGCGCGCTGGATTGCCTGATGCGCTTTCTTCCACCAGCGCAAGATAATGGCGCGCGTTGAGGATGGCCTTGGTCTTGGGAAAGGTCAGCCACACCAGCGCATTGAACAGGTCATGCCAGTTATCTGCGCGCGTCGGCACTTCTCCCTTGAGATAACAGCGCGGCTCGTATTGCGCTTCGAACGGCAGCTTGCCGCGTTGCTGCGCCACGAAGCGCAACGGCATTCCGCTTTGCACGGTGATGGGAGGATGACGTGCCGCCAGCAGCGCATTGCAATCGTGCAGCCTCGGAAAAGCAGTTGTATCAAGACGGGCAAGTAGCGGATGCAGCGGGGCGAACAGCGGTGATTGCAGCAATACATCCCTGCTCCATTCGGGCGCTTGTTTCATGAATGGTGTCACCTCTAAAGGATGGTTTTTACGACGAAGCCAAGCGCGGCGCAGGCCGCGATGACCTCGATGACGCTGCGTTTGTAGCGGAACAGCGCAATGGTCGCAGCCAGTACGATCAATGCCGACACCCAGTCGAACATGCCCGTAAAGCCATTCGGCCACAGCACGTGATAGCCGAAGAACAAAGCCAGATTCAGGATGACGCCCACCACCGCCGCGGTGATGCCGGTGAGCGGCGCGGTGAATTTCAGGTCGCCGTGGGTGCTTTCCACCAATGGCCCGCCGAGAAAAATAAAAATGAACGACGGTAAAAAGGTGAAGAATGTCACCACCCCCGCCGCGCTTGCGGCGGCGAGAAACAGCGCATCCGGACCGAACAATGCATGGCTCCAGCCGCCGACGAAACCGACGAACGCCACCACCATGATCAGCGGCCCCGGCGTGGTTTCACCCAACGCCAACCCATCCATCATTTGCAGCGGAGTAAGCCACTGGTAATGTTCGACCGCCCCCTGATATACATAAGGCAGCACCGCATAAGCACCGCCGAAAGTCAGCAACGCGGCCTTGGTGAAAAACCAGGCCATCTGTGTGAATGTGCTCTGCCAACCGAATTGCACGACCAACAGCGTCATCGCCGCCGCCCAGATCGCCACACCCGCCAATGCCACGCGCAGCAACCGCGCCCAACTGAAGCGCGCGTGCTCGGGAGTCGGCGTGTCGTCGCCTATCAATGCCACGCCCACACTTTTACCCGCCTTGCCGTGTCCGCCGCCGGTGGCGAATTTTTCCGGCGCGACTCTGCCGCCGACATAGCCGATCAATCCTGCCGCCAATACGATGGCGGGGAAAGGCACGTTGAACGCAAAAATGGCGAGAAATGCCGCAGCCGCTATCGCCCACACTAGGCCGTGCTTCAATATGCGCGAGCCGATGCGATATGCGGCGAACAGCACGATGGCAGTGACTGCGGGTTTGATGCCATACAGCACCCCCGCCACTGCCGGAACGTCGCCATAGGCGAGATAGATCCACGACAGGAAGATCAAGATGAACAGCGACGGCAGCACGAACAGCGTACCGGCGATGATGCCGCCCCAGGTCCTGTGCATCAGCCAGCCGATGTAAACGGCAAGCTGCTGCGCTTCCGGCCCCGGCAGCAGCATGCAATAGTTAAGCGCGTGCAAAAAACGCTGCTCGGAAATCCAGCGCTTACGCTCGACCAGATCCTGATGCATGATGGCGATCTGCCCGGCCGGCCCGCCGAAACTGATGAAACCCAGTTTCAGCCAATACCAGAAAGCCTGGGCCAGCGTGACTTGTTCAGG
>JANONV010000321.1:0-7096 GCA_031421015.1 Gallionella sp.
CCAGATCAATTTATTGTAAATAGGACGAGAGATTATAGCGCATAAGGGGTCAAATGCGCTGTCCATGGCTTTGCCAAGGATAGTGTGTTTGATTTAAACAGTTTGGTAGTAGAGGTTTTGCGGATGATTGGCCTGGGCGAAGAAGAACCAGCGTACCAGGATTAAACCAACATATTGCACCGCGAATGCCGCGAGCAAATAACTGCTCCGCAAGTAATACCCGGCAAGCAACCCATCTCAAGCCTCAAACCAGTATTCCTGTTTGAACCGCGATGCGGATTAACGCCCGCCCAAGCCTCGGCAGGGGTAGCCCCTGCAAGATTCTGATGCGGCCTGACATGGTTGTAGAAGAAGCGGAACTCGCCCAGCACGCTATTGGGCGCATCTGAGGAGGCGACCGCAAGTTGATCGAGACTGGTTTTGAGCGTGCCGAAGAACCGTTCCACCCTGCCATTCTGCCACGGACAATGCGGATCGGTGGTTTGATGGCGGATGCCCGGCAGAGCGAGCGCAAGCTTAAACACGCGCGACGTAAGAATTGTTCTGTACTTGTTCCAAAATTCAGGTTCCAAAATTCCGGTTGTGGAGGGCGGGGCGTTTTGTTAGAATCGCGACCTCAATTTTTCAGTAGAAGGTAGTTTGTTCATGACAACAGTACGTGTTAAAGAGAATGAGCCGTTTGAAGTGGCGATGCGTCGTTTCAAGCGTTCCGTGGAAAAGACCGGTCTGCTGACCGATTTGCGCGCCCGCGAGTTTTACGAAAAGCCTACCGCTGAACGCAAGCGCAAGCTGGCTGCCGCCGTGAAGCGCCATTACAAGCGCCTGATGAGCCAGGTTCTCCCTCCCAAGCTCTATTAATTAACCTGCCGCGTCCGTCTTGGGCGTAACGGGCATGGCAAGTAGCCACCCCTGATAATGAAAATTGCCATGCCCGTTCCCTCTCCTCAATCCTCTCCCGCAAGCGGGGAGAGCGTAGCGAGGGGGGCGGAGCCAGGCGAACGAATCGCTACGCGATTTTCACGCTAACGGTTGGTTTTATCATGAGCCTCAAGCAACAAATCACCGAAGACATGAAAACCGCGATGCGCGCCAGGGATGCGGCACGCCTCGGGGCGATCCGGCTATTGCTCGCCGCCATCAAGCAGCGCGAGGTGGACGAGCGCATCGAGTTGTCGGATGCGGACGTGGTCGCCATCATCGAAAAGATGAACAAGCAGCGGCGCGACTCCATCAGCCAATATGAAGCGGCGGGCCGCCAGGACTTGGCGGATGTCGAGAAGTTCGAAATGAGCGTGCTGAAAGACTACATGCCGCAACAGCTCAGCGAAGCCGAAATCAGCGCGGCTGTCGCCGAAGCGATAGCCGCGACCGGTGCGGCAGGCGCGCAGGACATGGGCAAAGTGATGGGTGTGCTCAAACCGAAGTTGGCCGGACGTGCCGATATGGGTAAAGTTTCTGCCCTGATCAAGGCGCGTTTGTCGTAGGTTGGGTTAGCAGTTTTATGGTTCGACAGGCTCACCACCGACGGACGTAACCCAACAACACACACCAAGCGGGAGCAGTGCTGACGTGATTCCAAAAAGTTTCATTCAGGATCTGCTCAATCGTCTCGATATCGTGGACGTGGTCGAGCGCTATGTGCCGCTCAAAAAGGCCGGTGCGAATTTCGTCGCCTGCTGTCCGTTCCACAACGAAAAATCTCCCTCATTCACCGTCAGTCAGTCCAAGCAGTTTTATCATTGCTTCGGCTGCGGAGCGCACGGCACGGCGATCGGTTTTGTCATGGAACACGCCGGGCTGGGCTATGTGGACGCAATCGAGGAGTTGGCGCGTGGCATAGGCTTGGAGGTTCCCAATGAACGTCCAGTTGCAGGCGAATCATATCAAAAAATCGCGCCAGATTTGTATGAGGTGACACAAACCGCCACGCGCTACTACCGCGAGCAACTCAAATTATCTCAACGCGCAATTGATTATCTAAAGCAGCGCGGCCTAAGCGGCGAGATCGCCGCAAAATTCGGCATCGGTTACGCGCCGGACGCTTGGCAAAATCTCGCCGCCGCGTTTCCGGATTACCAGGATGCGACGCTGAGCGAAACCGGCCTGGTGGTCAGCGGCGACGACGATAAGCGCTACGACCGCTTTCGCGACCGCATCATGTTTCCCATTATCAACGTGCGCGGACAGGTCATCGGCTTCGGCGGACGGGTGCTGGACAAGGGCGAACCCAAGTATCTCAACTCGCCGGAAACCCCGTTATTTGAAAAAGGCCGCGAATTGTACGGCCTGTTCCAGGCGCAAAAAGCCATCCGTGCCGAACAGCGGGTGCTGGTGGTGGAAGGCTACATGGACGTGGTGGCGCTGGCGCAACATGGCGTGGAATACGCCGTAGCGACCCTGGGCACGGCGACCACGCCGTATCACATACAGAAATTATTGCGCCTCACCGGGCACATCGTATTTTGTTTCGACGGCGACAAAGCGGGGCAGCGCGCAGCGTGGCGCGCGCTGGAAAACGCGCTGCCCTACTTGCAGGACGGCAAGCGCATCAGCTTTTTGTTCCTGCCGGTCGAGCATGATCCCGACAGCTTCATCCGCGAATTCGGCAAAGCCGCTTTCGAGCAGCGCATTCAAGAATCCATGCCGTTATCGGCCTACCTGCTGCGCGAAGTCAGCGCGGAACTGGATTTGCGCACTCAGGAAGGGCGCAATCAATTATTGCAGCGCGCCAAACCGTTGCTGACCGCGATAGCTGCGCCGGCCACGGCATTGTTGCTGCGCAAGGAGGTTGCGGCGCTTTCGGGGGTCAGCCAGGCGGAACTGGAGGCGCTGTATGAGATCAAACCGGTCGTGCGTGCGGCGCGGCCAGGCTTTCAAAAGGCCGGACGCACGCCCCCTTCGGCGCACCGGTTGTTGCTGCAATGTCTGATCGCGCAGCCCGCGCTGGGTGCGCAACTACCGGCCGGGTGGCAGGGCGAAGGTGTGGAAGCCGAGGCGGTTGCGGATGTGCTGTCGGTGTTGCGCGAAGCCGATTTCGCGCTGAGCAGCCCCGCGCTCACGCAGTTGTTTCAGGGCACGACACATGAGAAAACTCTGGCGGCGGCAGAGGCGGATATGCTGCACTGGGGCGAGAGCTTTGACGTGGCTGCCGAGTTCGCCGGGCTGATCGGCAAGCTCAACGAGGGGCAACGCCGCCGACAGCTTCAAGCCTTGGAGGCTAAAGGATTGTCCGAGCTGACCGACCCGGAACGGGCGCAGTACCGGCTTTTGCAGCAACGCAGCTAAGCATCTAATGATGTTAGGAAAACCCCGGCTGAATCGGGTATAATCCGCCGCTTTTCGGCGGCCTTTTAATTCAATTGCGCAATAAATTCAATTGCGCAATCGCAACAACGCGGCCTTCAACAGCGCTATGGGCGCAATTGGGAATATGAACATGGCAAAACCTAAAGACAAGAAAAAGCTGGGCAAGAAACAAGTCGTTGCGATCGAGCAACCGGTCGTCGACCAGCAGCAGGATATCGAGGCACGGCGCACGCGCCTGAAAGCCCTGATCGTGCTGGGCAAAGAGCGCGGCTACCTGACCTATGCGGAAATCAACGACCATCTACCGGACATGCTCGAAGTCGAGCAGATCGAAGGCGTGGTCAGCATGATTAACGAAATGGGCATTTCGGTGTGCGACGTGGCACCGGATACGGAAAGCCTCATTATGACCGATGTCGCCCCCGCAGCGGCGGACGAAGATGCGGTAGAAGAAGCCGAGGCCGCCATTTCCACGGTGGATTCGGAATTCGGCCGCACCACCGATCCGGTGCGTATGTACATGCGCGAAATGGGCACGGTCGGATTGCTCACCCGCGAAAAAGAAATCGAGATTGCCAAGCGTATCGAAGAAGGCCTGAAGCATATGATTCAGGCGATTTCCGCATGTCCGGCGACGATCGCCGAAATCCTGGCGCTGGCCGCGAAGATCGAAAGCAACCAGATGCGCGTCGACGAACTGATCGACGGTTTTGTGGATGTCGAGGATGCGGCCGTCATCGCCGCAGAGGCCGATGAAGAGGCGGAAGAAATCAGCGCCAATGACACTGACGAAGAGGAGGACGAAGAAGCGGCAGCCGCTGCGGCTGCGGCCAATCTGGCACAGTTGAGGGCGGACGCCCTGGCGCGTTTCGCCGTGATCACCGACTTGTTCACCAAGCTGGGCAAGGCTTACGACAAATACGGATATCGCAGCAAACAGTACGACAAACTTCAGACCGGCATCTCCGACGAGCTGATGAAGTTCCGTTTCTCCGCGAAGCAAGTGGACGCTTTGTGCGACACCATGCGCGGCCTGGTCGAAGAAGTGCGCCGTAGCGAGCGCAGCATCCAGGAAATGTGCGTGACCAAGGGCAAGATGCCGCGTCCGCAGTTTATCAAGACCTTCCCGGGCAATGAAGATAACTTGAAATGGGTCGTGCAGGAACTGAAAACCAAAAAACCGTATAGTGAAACGCTGGAACGCTACCAGCACGCCATCGTAGAGCAGCAAAAACATCTGCTGGATTTGCAGCAGCGCGTCGGCATTCCGATCCGCGACCTGAAAGAAATCAACCGGCAGATGACCAACGGCGAGGCCAAGGCGCGCCGCGCCAAGCGCGACATGATCGAGGCCAACCTGCGTCTGGTGATCTCCATTGCCAAAAAATACACCAATCGCGGCTTGCAATTCCTCGACCTGATCCAGGAAGGCAACATCGGTCTGATGAAAGCGGTGGATAAGTTCGAATACCGTCGCGGCTATAAATTTTCGACCTACGCGACCTGGTGGATACGCCAGGCGATTACCCGTTCCATCGCCGACCAGGCGCGCACTATCCGCATCCCGGTGCACATGATCGAAACCATCAACAAGATGAATCGCATTTCGCGGCAGATCATGCAGGAGACCGGCCTGGAGCCGGATGTTGCGACGCTGGTGATCAAGATGGAAATGCCGGAAGACAAGATCCGCAAGATCTTTAAAATCGCCAAAGAGCCGATCTCCATGGAAATGCCGGTGGGCGACGATGACGATTCTCACCTGGGCGATTTCATCGAAGACTCGCATACCACCGTGCCGATCGATGCGGCGATTTACGAAAGCCTGCGCGGCGCAACCGCCGGCATTCTGGATAGCCTGACACCACGCGAGGCCAAGGTGTTGCGGATGCGCTTCGGCATCGAAATGAACACCGACCACACCCTGGAAGAAGTGGGCAAGCAATTCGATGTCACGCGCGAGCGCATCCGCCAGATCGAAGCCAAGGCGCTGCGCAAACTGCGACATCCTTCGCGTTCGGAGAAGCTGAAGAGCTTTCTCGATAGCGAAAACTGACAGGGTGTTGTAAAACTACTGCGCTCGGCATAACTGCGTTGCTCAAGGGCTCAAAATGCGGGGTCGCGAAGCGACAGACTCAAATATAAACTCCGCTCACCCATTCGCGCCTTGTTCTGCCGTCGCTCGCGACGTTTTACAAAACCCTGTTAACCGTTCATGGGTCGTTAGCTCAGTTGGTTAGAGCAGAGGACTCATAATCCTTTGGTCGGTGGTTCAAGTCCACCACGACCCACCATATCGAGGGATTAGCCTGTGGCTAATCCCTTTTTCTTTCCTGGGAATTTGAACTTGAGTACCGTGTTATCTCCGAGTGCCTTGCGCCGCAAGGCGCGCCTCGATTCTCTCGCCGCGATTGAATTTCCCACCGACCTGCCGGTGGTGCAGAAGCGCGCCGATCTGGCGCGCGCCATCAGCGAAAATCAGGTGGTGATCGTGTGCGGGGAAACCGGATCGGGCAAGACCACGCAGTTGCCGAAAATCTGTTTGACGCTGGGTCGCGGTGTGTTGGGATGCATCGGACACACGCAACCACGGCGTGTCGCAGCGCGGTCGGTGGCGACACGCATCGCATTTGAATTAAAAACCGAACTCGGCGGCGCGGTCGGCTACAAGGTGCGCTTCCACGACAAGGTGTCGTCCGACACCAGCATCAAACTGATGACCGACGGCATTCTGCTTGCCGAGATACACAGCGATCCGCTGCTCAAGAATTACGACACCCTGATCATCGACGAGGCGCACGAACGCAGCCTGAACATCGATTTTCTGCTCGGTTACCTCAAGCAATTATTGCCGCGCCGTCCCGATCTCAAGCTCATCATTACTTCCGCCACGCTGGATGCCGACCGCTTCGCCAAACATTTTGACGCGCAGGTGGTCGAAGTGTCGGGGCGCAGCTATCCGGTCGAGACACGCTATCGCCCTTTGCAAGTGAGTGATGAAGGAGACGCGCAAGATATTCCGCAGGCGGTGAGTGCTGCGCTGGATGAGTTGGCTGCTGGAGGTCTCAGGGGAGACGTGCTGGTGTTTTTACCGGGCGAGCGCGAGATACGCGATACGGCGGAAGCATTGCGCAAGCATCACCCGAAAGGCATGGAAGTGTTGCCGCTGTTCTCGCGCTTGTCGGCAGCCGAACAAGACAAAGTGTTCAAGACCGGCGGACAGCGGCGCGTGGTGCTGGCGACCAATGTGGCGGAGACTTCTCTGACCGTACCCAATATCGGCTACGTGATTGATTGCGGCCTGGCGCGGGTGAACCGTTACAGCATCCGGCAAAAAATCGAACAACTGCATATCGAAAAAATCTCGCGTGCCTCGGCCAACCAGCGCGCCGGTCGATGCGGACGGGTGATGAGTGGCGTGTGCATACGTTTGTACGATGAAGCGGATTTTTTGCAGCGCGTGGAATTTACCGACCCTGAAATTTTTCGTGTTTCGCTGGCCACCGTGATCCTGCGCATGAGCGCGCTGGAGCTGGGCGACATCGCGGAGTTCCCGTTCATCGAGCCGCCCAGTCCGCGGATGATTGCGGATGGGTATCAATTGCTAGCCGAGCTTGGCGCCATAAGTGAAATAAATACGACGCCCGCGCAGAGGGATGAGACGATTGCTCTTCCTCCCTCCGGGGGGAAGTTGGAAGGGGGGAGACAACTGACCAGTCTGGGCAAGGAACTCGCCAAGCTGCCGCTAGACCCGAAGATCGCGCGCCTGCTGCTGGCGGGACGGCAATAT
>JANONV010000322.1:0-5652 GCA_031421015.1 Gallionella sp.
CAGCGCCGCCGCGCCACCGTCGAGGCGCAGCCGCTGCCCCGGCTTCGGCGGTTTGCTGGCACGGCAAGTGCTAAGCGCGCGGCCGCCATCCAGAATCCGCTCAATGAGCAATTCGATACGCCCGCCCGTTTCTTTCTCGCCAAACAGGCGCGCGGGAATGACACGCGTGTCGTTGAACACCAACAGGTCGCCCGCACGCAGCAGTTGTGGCAGATCGATGAAGTGCCGATCCACCCTGGAGCCGGTCGCGCCGTCCAGACACAACAGGCGGCTGGCGCCACGCTTGAGCGGCGGCGCCTGGGCGATGAGCCCCGCGGGTAGATCGTAGTGAAAGTCGGATTTGAGCAAGCAGGGTGACTAAAAGTTGATGTCCGTTCGGCGACCGGTGAGCACAGGTTACTACACGTGGCCGGAGCGGTCGTGTTGAACCCTTGGCAGGCGACGCCACCCGGTGGCGACATCCAAGATAAGGGTAGCGGGGACCGACCGCTTCTTAATTGACCCAAGCCCGCGACAACGCGTAAACTTGCCGCGTTTTTCCGGGCGATTAGCTCAGCGGTAGAGCACTGCCTTCACACGGCAGGGGTCGCAGGTTCAAGCCCTGCATCGCCCACCATTTATTTCAGCAGTTACTCCAAGCATCTATCGAATAATGGAGTTACTGCCATCCACAACAGTGCTCGCATGTTCGACCCCGGCCCGGCGCGTGCCATGCTCGTGGCAACCACATGGCCGCAGGTGGTTTCAGACTCCGGAGGCTGCGTGATTGGGAATTCGCCAGGCACAGGCTATTAATAACGTTCATTGACAGGCCAAAGTCCGCTTTTCCGAATTTTCTCTTTGGGCGAATGTAATTCAAACCAGTTTTCTGTTAGTTATTTCCGGTGTGAGTTCTGCGTAGCCCCAACGTTCAGAATTCTTGGCGCAATGTTATTTATCGGGTGCGCGCCACTCAGTACCCGATTAAAATGTACGCATGGAATTCCTTGCCACGACAATTATTCCCGCCTCAACTGCAGATCTGCAGCGCCGTCTGACCATCAGCGAGTTGCCGCGCTGGTGTGCTTCTATCGAAAAGGTGCTGAGCGACGCAAAGTCGTGTGGCGAAATCTACTGCGTGTGGGGGACGTTCCGTGTGCACCGCGAGGACTTGAGCCATGGCGTGCGCTTTTCATTTCCCATCTGTCCCAATTCCTTGCAATGGACCGTGACCACCGGACATCAGCCCAACCCGCGGCATACCGTTATTCATCTCTCCATCAACCGTATCGAACAAGATCAGGATTTCGTCGACTCAATCCAGAAGTTCGTGGATGACTGGAAGGCCGGGCTGGAGGCGCAGTGGTGATTAGGTTTTGCGTCTTCTGGCCGAAGGATCAAGTCGACATCGGTTCAACGTGGGTGCAACCACTTGGGCAGAAATTCATCGGGGTCGGTTTTGACGGACGGGTCGACGCTGACACCGTGTTTTCGCAGGCGGGTGTGCAGCTGGCCTGACTTCAAGCTGTCGAACACGTCGGTGCAGCCGCCCTCGAAGTCGCCGCCGATGAAAATCTGCGGCAAGCTGGGCGATCCGGTCCGGCGCTTGAGAACCTCGCGTATCTTGCCGCCGCGATCGTCCTGCTGGTAGGCGACCGAATCGAGGTCGACTGAGGTAAAGGCGATACCGTACTTCGAGAACACCTTGCGGACCGACCAGCAGAACTCGCACCACTCGAGCGCGAACATGACGACCGGCTGGTCCGGATCGGCCAAAATGGCATCGACCTCATTGGCGGCCGCTTCGTTCAAGGCGCTCGCTGTTCCCGCAGGCACCGTTGCCGCCGCCGGGACGACATCAAAACGGTATCCCGGCGTCGATCTCGATAGTTCCATTTCCTCCTCGGTCATCTCGACGGCGACGTCTTCGAACAGTGGCGTGGAAAGGTAGCGTTCACCGGTATCGGGCAGCATGCACAGGATGTTGGCACCCGGCGACACGGCCGCGGCGACCTGCAGCGCACCCGAGAACGTGGCGCCCGCCGAGATGCCGACGAAGATGCCTTCCTGCCGTGCCAGTTCCCTGGCACAACGCAGCGCGTCCTTGCCGTCAATCGGCACAAAGCCGTCAATGTGGTTGGCGGCAATGACCTGCTCCGCGAGTTGGGGGATGAAGTCCGGGGACCACCCCTGCATCAGGTGCGGCCGTGACCGGGGATGGCTCGCACTGGGGGATCCATCGCCGTGTCTTGTCTGCGCGATGCCACTGGCCAGCGTGACCGAATTATCCGGCTCGCAGACGATGATCTTTGTATGCGGGCTCTTCTCCTTCAGTACCCGTGATACGCCGTTGAGCGTGCCGCCGGTGCCGAAACCGGTGACCCAGTAGTCGAGCGAGATATCGGCGAAGTCCTCGAGGATCTCCACGGCGGTGGTGCGGGCGTGGATCTCCGCGTTGGCCGGGTTTTCGAACTGGCGCGGCTGCCACCAGCCATGCGCCTTGCCCAACTCCTCGGCCTTCGCCACCATCCCCGAGCCCTTCTGGCCGGCCGGCGTCAGCACGACCTTGGCGCCGAGAAATCGCATCAGCTTGCGCCGTTCAACGCTGAAATTTTCGGCCATGGTGACGACCAGCGGATAGCCCTTCTGAGCGCAGACCATCGCCAGGCCGATGCCGGTATTGCCGCTCGTGGCCTCGACGATGGTCTGTCCGGGCTTGAGCTCGCCGCGGCGTTCAGCATCCTCGATCACCCCCAGGGCCAGCCGGTCCTTCACCGAGCCCATGGGGTTGAAGGACTCCACCTTGACGTAGAGATTAACGCCCTTGGGGCCCAGCTTGTTGATGCGAATCACCGGCGTGTTGCCGATGGTGCCCAGAATGCTGTCGTATCGCTTGCCCATGGCCATTCTTTCTGTTTCCTTTACCCGGTTGACGGATATTGTCGGCAGCGGTGCCTACTTTATAAAACATGACCCCTTAGCTCTGCTTCGCCCAACGAATAGGCATCCTCACGCACAAGTCGGATGTCCACTTCACGCTCAACATACTTCCACTCCGCTATGGCACGCAACTCGGCAACCAGTTTGTTGAATTTTTCCTCTTGCGCCGGCTCGTACTCGAACCAGGTGATGAAATCGAACGGCTCATGCTCCGAGAGATCCCGGCAGTGGTGGAGCCTTCTCGCCAACTCAGGAAAATACTGAAGCCCGATTTTGGTGTGGTGAGACTGTTCTTTAAAAATGCTCAGGCGTTCTTCTTGTGTGAGCGCCCACCAGGCCTCGTTCTTGCGAATGGCGATCAGTGCCGCGCACGTTGCCTCGGGGCGCCCGAGGCCTAGCAGCTTGGCCACGATTTGGCTCCTTTCCTCGCGAACGACATAGCGCTCATTGCTTGTGATTCCACGAAGCACCCAGGCCGCCTGTGGGTCGGCTGGAGTATCTGAGCCGGGAACGATTTCGATCTTTCGCGCCGCAGGCAGTGGCTCTCCAACCAGCACTTCCATTTTGGCGACACGCCAGGGACCTGTGTCGCCACCAATGAACGAAAACATTCGCGTAGACATATCAATCTTCCTCGGTGAGGCGCAACGTTCAAAGTGAGGGGCGCCGCGCGCTTTTTGCGGCGTCCCTCTCGACTGCCGGGTTAGGAGAATAAACGTTGATTCAAAGCCACGACCTATCGCAACGCTATTTCTTTCTCGGATCGTCCTTCGGGTTAACGTAGTTGATGGCCCACGGTCCAATGCCATGCACCTGAACGATGGTTTCTTCTTTGGTCCAGGCAAAATGGTTGGTCTTGGGCTGCATGATGGCGACACTGCCCGCCGACAAGGGTTTGGTTTTCGACATATCAAGCTTGTCACCGGTTCCCATGTTGAAGGTGCCGGAAATCACCGTGACATGCTCAATGCCCGGATGCCAGTGGGCGGGGAGCTTATAGTTGGCGGGCAGCTTCAGGCGGAAGGTAATGGGTACCGCCTCGCTCAGCGGGCCTTCGATCACGGCGAGTTTTGCGCCCGGCGGCGCCGACGCAGCATCCGCCCATTTAAGATCATCCGGGGTGACCATCATATGAGCTGCCGGCTCGGCCCAACTTGCGGGCACTCCCAGGCAGGCAACGGCGACAGCTACGGCAATAAGTGTATTTTTCATTGTGCGTTTCTCCTAATGGTGATGGAGCCCGTATAAGAAAATAATAGCGCGAGCATCGGCTCCGATATGCTCGCCTAACGTTAAGTCCGAGCAGTTGCCAAAGACTGCCTCGTTTACATACCTACCAGCTGGGCGGTATAGCCTGCGGCCCGGGTCTTCTCCAACAAGACCGCCGTGTTGGTTTTTTCCGTGTCATAGGCGATCACCAGGAGATGCTCCTTGCCGGCGTTAAACCTTGGCGTAACGACCCCCTCGACCTTTCGCAGTGTATTTTCGAGAGAGGTGCGCGCTTCTTCACCCAGAGACTCATTGATGTGAATCATGACATCGCTAATGTTGATCATTTTGTGGCTCCTTATGTAAAGGCGCGTGGGTGCGCCTGATGGTTTGTTGATAAGACGCTCTGCATTTCTGGCATCGGCTTAAACAAGGCCTTGCAAGATGGTGCCCCGCACAGGCCGGGAGAAAAATGCCCGGATCAACAGGCCGGATGAAAACGGAACCTGGCGGTTCCACGGCAGCAGTGACAGGGTGCGCGCCAGGAGACAATAGCCAAAAATCGACCGCGCCCAGGTGCCCGCAACAGGTAACCAGTAAATGATCTGCATCGGCTCCGGCAACGCCACCAGCACAACGATCAAGAACCAGAAGCGGACCTGAACTGTAAAAGCGGTCATGCTTTTCTCTCGTATCGAGAAGTGTATTAACTGCACCAGCGAGAGGCCGATAGCCAGGACGAAGCCGATTTTGTACCCCGCCACGCCCGCCGTGAGCAGGCACGCCGTCACAAACCAATACCACCAGCTGAGTTGTTTGTAGTCGATCATGAACATATGACACCTCCCTTAGTTTCGGCCATACAGCTTGTATTGATCACCGGTACTACTTGCACTGGATGACGACCTCGAGGTACTCACTCGGAGCCACCAGCGTGCCATCGGTCGTGCGATTGAACTTTTCGGCCAGGGCGATCAGGTCAGCGGCGAGTGCTTCCTGCTTCGCGGCATCGAGCGCCCCGAACGCCTTGTGCATCGGACCGTAGAAGGTGCGAAACACTTCCAGCCAATGGGCTGCGCTGTGATAACGGAACACGAAGTTCCTGCGCTCGACTGCAATCGAGCCGAGCCGCTCGCCGAAGAGTTCGCGCAGCCGCGCTTCGGTGCCCCAGAGCGCGGGCGACTTCACGCCAGCCGCCGGGGTCACGTACTTGCCCATCGTCTTGAAGATTTCGCCGACAAAACTGGCCGGCGTCCAGTTCGCGAGGCCAATCCGGCCACCGGGTTTGCAGACGCGCGCCATTTCCACCGCGGCCTTGTCCTGGTCGGGCGTGAACATCACGCCGAAGGTGGACATCACCACATCGGAACTGTGGTCGGTATACGGCAGATTTTCGGCGTCCGCCTGTTCGAACTTCACCTGCAGGCCTTCGGCGCTCGCCCGGGTGCGCCCGCGCTCGAGCAGCGCCGGAACGTAATCGGTCGAGACGACGTCGCACCAACGCCGCGCGGCAGCCAGCGTCGC
>JANONV010000323.1:0-8413 GCA_031421015.1 Gallionella sp.
CATCGTTGAACCGGTATATGCCGCGATTGAACGGTTCGAGCGGGTCGTTCGGGTTGTGCGCACCGGCGCAGCCGCCAAGCAATAATGCCGACAGCAGCAGGGTGGTCAGTGTCAGGGGGGAGATTTTTTGCATCGTTCTCAGTTAGTACGCTGTAACACCTTAAAACCAACCCCCCTCAGCCCCCCCTTGCACCCGCAAGGGGTACGCCGGTGGGTACCCCGCTGCTGCGCAGCGACCCTTCCGCAGTCAGGGGGGAAGCTTGGCTCCTCCCCTGTTTCTCCCCCTGACATGGGGGGTGGGGGGTTGGGGAGGCTGGGAGGGGTTTGTGTGCGAAGATTCATATGTTACACGATACTTGTCTGATAACCGGCATGGATTATAGGGCGAATATCCAGAGCCGCAAACTTTCTAACCGGCGCGCTCGGGCGCCGGCAGGTCGCCGATGCGGAACCGGAAATCACCGGACTTGCGGTCGGCAAAGTAATGTTGCAAAGTAAAACGCACCGGGCGGAACGCCAGGGTGTCCCACGGGATTTCTTCTTCAGAAAACAACTGCACTTCCAGGCTTTCAGCGCCGGGAGAGAAATCGAGATTCAGCAGCCTGGCGCGGAACAGCAGATGCACCTGATTGATGTAGGGCAGGTTGTACAGGGTATATAACCCGCCGATGGACACCTGCGCATTGGCCTCTTCCAGGGTTTCGCGCGCGGCGGCCTCGACGGTGGTTTCGCCGTTTTCCATGAAGCCGGCGGGCAATGTCCACAGTCCGTGGCGCGGCTCGATGGCGCGGCGGCACAGCAGGATTTTGTCCTGCCATTCCGGAATGGCGCCGACGATCAGTTTGGGATTCTGGTAATGCACCTCGCCGCATGAAGTGCATACATGACGCGTGCGATTGTCATCCGGCGGGATTCGCAATTCGACCGATGCGCCACATAGGCTGCAAAATTTCATCTCAGAAAGCAGGCGAAAAAGTCATTTTAAGAGCCGCTATGGAAATTGCTCACGGTTCTTGTTTTTCGGCGTTGGCGTGGCCGGGAGGAGGTTCATGTCCAGCACGCGCTGCGCATCGTCGCGCAACTGCTTCATGCCCATGGCATCATAGCCTTTCACCAGTATCAGCAGGGCGTCGCGCGTGGCGGGGGAGTTCGGATAAAGCGTCAGCACTGTCTTGGCGCGGTTCACCGCAGCGACATGCGCGCCGCGGCGCAGGTAGTAGCCGGCGACATGGATCTCATATTTCGCCAGCGCGTTGATCAGATATTGCATGCGTGACCGGGAATCGGGCGCGTATTTGCTGGCAGGAAAGCGCGTGACCAAATCCTTGAAGGCGGCGAACGAATCTCGTGCCGCTTGCGGGTCGCGCTCGGTGGGATCCTGCCCGAACGCCAAACCGAACAGGCCGATATCGGCGTTGAAGTTTGCCAGTCCCTTCACATAGTAGGCATAGTCCACATGCGGGTTGTTCGGATACTGCTTGATGAAGCGATCTGCGGCGGCGATGGCGAATTCCGGCTCGTTCAGCTTGTAATGGGCATATGCGATTTCGAGCTGTGCCTGCTGCGCGTAACGTCCATACGGGTAGCGCGATTGCAGGGATTCAAACTGCTTGACGGCCGCCTCGTAGCTTTTCTCGTTGAGTTTTTTCTTGGCTTCGTTGTACATCTCCTCGACGGGAACATTTTTCGACGCTGCATCCGGCGACGACGGGGAACTGCAAGCGATTAACGTAAGCAACAGGAATAAGGCTAAACTATGGCGCATGGTAAAACCAAAAAATGGGCGCATGACAAATCCGGAAAATAATTTGCGCGATTATAGCGCAAACCCGCGCGTTCCTTGCCCATTGCATACCGGGGCACTGCGTTTGGTCGTTCCCGATGATTACGCCGGACTGCGCCTCGACCAGGCCTTGGTCAAGTTCTTTCCTGATTACTCGCGCAGCCGTCTCCAGGAATGGATCAATCAGCAGCAAGTCACCGTGGATGGCAAATTCGCCACCACCAAGCAAAAGGTCTGGGGCGGCGAAAAGCTCGAGGTGTTGCCGCAATCCCATCCCGCCGAGCAACCGTATCAGGCGGAAGACATCGCGCTCAACATCGTTTATGAAGACGATGCCTTGCTGGTGATCGACAAACCGGTCGGGCTGGTGGTGCATCCGGGCAGCGGCAACTGGGAAGGCACCTTGCTCAACGCCCTGCTGCATTACGCACCGCAATTGGCAGACGTGCCGCGCGCCGGTATCGTCCACCGGCTGGACAAGGATACCAGCGGCCTGATGGTGGTGGCCAAAACCCTGACCGCGCAGACCGCACTGGTGCGGCAACTGGAAGCGCGCAGCGTACAGCGCGAATACCTGGCGCTGGTGTATGGCGAGCTGGCGCGCGCAGGCAAGGTGGACGCGCCGATCGGCCGTCATCCCACCCAGCGCGTCAAGATGGCCGTGCTGGAAAGCGGCAAAGCGGCGGTCACGCATTATCAGATCGAGGCCAGATTCCCCAACGTTCCAACGGGTACAGGACACGGCTGCACCCTATTGCGTTGCCGTCTGGAAACCGGACGCACCCACCAGATCCGCGTGCATCTGGCGCATCTCAAACATCCGCTGGTAGGCGACAGCGTGTATCTCAAAGGCCCGCAAAAATGTGTGCCGCAATTGCGCGAATTGCTGAGTAGCTTTCCGCGCCAGGCCTTGCACGCGACGCGCTTGGCACTTGAGCATCCGGTCAGCGGCGTCGTGATGGAATGGCATGCGCCGTTGCCGCAAGACATAGTGCGATTGCTGCGGCAAATACGCGAGGCGATTGCCCCTTCCTCAACTGATGCCGCCGATCTTTCTATTCAGCTCGCAACCCCAACCCCTCCCAACCTCCCCAACCCCCCACCCCCCTTGTCAGGGGGAGAAACAGGGGAGGAGCTTAGCTTCCCCCCTGACAAGGGGGGATCGAGGGGGGTTTAGGCCTGCAAACAATGTCCATACTCGAACATTTAATCACCCTCAACTGGCCTGCTCCCGCCACTGTCAAAGCCTTGCAGACCACCCGCCTCGGTGGCGGCAGTGTCGCTCCCTATCACAGCTTCAATCTCGGCAGCCATGTCGGCGATGCGCCGCTATCCGTCGCGCGCAACCGCATGTTGCTGAACACCTTGCTGCCGAGCGAACCGGTGTGGCTGGAACAAGTGCATGGCATCATCGTCGCCAACGCAGACAACGCGAATTGCCGTCCGCAAGCCGATGCCTGCATCGCACGACATCGCGCGGCGGTGTGCGTGGTGATGACAGCCGACTGTCTGCCGGTGTTGCTGTGCGATACGCAAGGCAGCGTGGTCGGCGCGGCGCATGCCGGATGGAAAGGCCTGGCGGCAGGTGTCATCGAAGCCACCGTGCGGGCGATGGATGTCGCGCCACAGAATCTGATGGCGTGGCTGGGACCGGCCATCAGTCAGGATGAATTCGAAGTCGGCGATGAAGTGCGTGCCTTGTTTGTGGATGCCGACCCAGAGGCCGCAGCAGCATTCATTTCCGGTCAGACCGGCAAGTGGTTCGCCGACATCTATGCATTGACGAAATTGCGCCTCGGCGCGCTGGGTATCACGCAGATCTATGGTGGCGGATACTGCACCTACCGCGAGACCGAACGCTTCTATTCCTATCGTCGTGATGGTGCGACCGGGCGCATGGGGACTTTCATCTGGCTGGAATAGCTGCTGGCGTTAATCAAATTGAACAAACTAACCTAATCGGTTAACATGCACCTATGGAAAAGAGGAAGCCTAACTACCTGTTGTCCGATGTATTGGCAATCGTTGCTGATAATGGGGTTGATGCTTTTACTCAGACAGCTTTACACGGAGCTTGGGATTTGGGGCTTACTTCCGACGGTGCGGTTGCCGTAGTGCTGCCTTCGGCAAACAAATTTTTATAAGAGCATGACCACTCATGCCGATCACCGTATTTGGCAAGACGTTTATCACGCTGATCTGAAATCCGGCTTGAAGGTTTATATCAAGTTGACGCTGCGTGAAAACGGAATCGTTGTTATTCAATTTAAGGAAAAATGAGATGAAACACTTGTGCCTGAATTGCGAAAAGGCGGACATGGTGCGCGGCAAGCAAGACAAGGTCGTCGAATACCGTGGCAAGAAAATTACCATTGCTGCAGTGGACGGATGGCATTGCCCTGCGTGTGGTGAATGCGAATTTTCCAGAGGTGAAGGTAAGCGTTATGCGGCGGCGGTGGAGCAACTACGCGAAAAGATAGACAAACAGGAATCTGCGGAACTGGCGCGTATTCGCAAAAAACTCAAACTGTCGCAAAAAGAAGCTGCCGCGATTGCAGGAGGCGGGGTTAATGCATTCTCACGTTATGAACATGGCAAGTCCAAGCCAGTTGCGGCAGTCGTTAATCTGTTTCGCATTCTGGATAAACACCCGGAATTGGTAGATGAAATTCGCTAAGTGAACTTTGAGTTAGGCCAGAACAATAATGAAACCGTGGTCTTTTCAAATTGTGCCTACGGAGAGTTGATCTGGCCTGTGTTCGGCGCTACCCGCTAGGCCGTAATTTCCCAACAAATGAGTCCGCGAGATTTGCGTTCAGCAACGGAAATGCCCGCATGGATCAGCGGCAATTCGATGTGCATCACCCAAGTCTACGGTGGCGGATACTGCACCTACCGCGAGACCGAACGCTTCTATTCCTATCGTCGTGATGGTGCGACCGGGCGCATGGGGACTTTCATCTGGCTGGAATAGCCGGAACAGGATCGCCTACCTTTGCCTCGCAGAGGTTAGCTTTGCATAGCCGATCGACTAAGCCGCAAGCGGCAAGTCGCCGGTTATCGCACCCTTCGGGTGGTATAATCCGCGCCCTTGGTATTTCTGAATAAAACCCCATGACTGTTCTACTTTGGATCGTCGCAGCCAGTTTCATCGGCGGCGCGCTGAGCGTGCTGTGCGCCGCACTGTTCGCGCTGAACGCACGCGCGCATTGGGTGAGCTCGCTGGTCAGTTACGCCATCGGCGCGTTGCTGGGCGCGGTATTCCTGAACATCCTGCCGGAGGCGATGGAGCTGGGCAGCAGTGCGGCAGCGGTGAGCGGTACCGTGCTGGCCGGCATCTTGTTGTTCTTCACGCTGGAGAAATTGTTGCTGTGGCGGCATTGCCACCACGATCATTGCGAAGTGCATGAGCCGCACGAGCATGAAACGAACCGCCGCAGCGGCGCGATGATCATGCTGGGCGACGCGTTTCACAACTTTGTCGACGGCATCATCATCGCCGCCGCATTCCTGACCGACGTGAATCTGGGCATCGTCACCGCGCTGGCGATCATCGCGCATGAGATCCCCCAGGAGGTCGGCGACTTCATGATTCTGCTGCATTCCGGCTACAGTAAAGCGCAAGCCTTGCTGCTCAATCTGCTGTCCAGTCTGGCCACTCTGGCGGGTGGGGTGCTGGCCTATTTTGCCTTGCAATCCATGCAGAGCTATGTTCCAACCCTGCTGGCGCTGGCTGCGGCGAGCATGATCTATGTCGCGGTGGCCGATCTGATCCCGGGCTTGCATAAACGTACCCAATTGAAAGATACCATTCAACAGGTATTGCTGATCGTGGCTGGAGTTGGTTCAATATATTTGGTCAATCTTTTTGTCGGTGTATGAGAGATGAAATTCTGCAATGAGTAAGACCTCCCCGCAAAAAGTCGGCTTCGTGTCGTTGGGCTGCCCGAAAGCGACCGTGGATTCCGAACACATCCTCACGCGCCTGCGCGCCGAGGGTTATCTGATCTCCAAGAGTTATCAGGACGCCGACCTGGTAGTGGTCAATACCTGCGGTTTCATTGATAGCGCAGTGGAAGAATCGCTGGATGCGATCGGCGAAGCGCTGGCGGAAAACGGCAAGGTCATCGTCACCGGCTGTCTCGGCGCGAAGGGCGATGTGGTGCGGCAGGCACATCCAAAAGTGCTGGCGGTGACAGGCCCGCACGCCACCGATGAGGTGATGGCGGCGGTGCATCAACACCTGCCCAAACCGCATGATCCCTATATGGATTTGGTGCCTGCGCAGGGTATCCGACTCACGCCGAAACATTACGCCTATGTGAAAATTTCCGAAGGCTGCAACCATCGTTGCACCTTCTGCATCATCCCCAGTTTGCGCGGCGATCTGGTCAGCCGTCCGGTCGGCGATGTGATGCAGGAAGCGCAGAATCTGGTCAACGCGGGTTTGAAGGAATTGCTGGTGATCTCGCAGGACACCAGTGCTTATGGTGTGGACATTAAGTATCGCACCGGCTTCTGGGGCGGCAAGCCGCTCAAGAGCCGCATGACTGAACTGGCGGCGGCGATGGGCGAACTCGGTGTGTGGGTGCGCCTGCATTATGTGTACCCGTATCCGCATGTGAACGAAGTGATCCCGCTGATGGCGCAAGGAAAAATTTTGCCTTATCTGGATATACCGTTTCAGCACGCCAACCAGCGCATCTTAAAATTAATGAAGCGTCCGGCCAACAGCGAGAACGTGCTGGCGCGCATCAAGCAATGGCGCGAAATTTGCCCGGATATTACGCTGCGCAGCACCTTCATCGCCGGCTTCCCCGGCGAGACCGAGGAAGAATTCGAAGAGTTGCTGGATTTCCTGGAACAGGCGCAACTGGATCGCGTTGGTGCGTTCGCCTACTCGCCGGTGGATGGCGCGGTGGCCAACGCCTTGCCCGACCACGTGCCGCCCGAAGTGCAACAGGAACGCCTCGCGCGCCTGATGCTGCTGCAGGAAAAGATCAGCGAGAAGCGCCTCAAGCGCAAGATCGGCAAGACCATCACCGTGCTGGTGGACGAGGCGGATGAGAAAGGCGCGATCGCGCGCAGTTCCGCCGACGCGCCGGGAATCGACGGCTTGGTGTACATCGAAAACGGGCAGCAGTTAAACGCGGGAGATTTTGTCGAAGTGAAAATCACCGGTTCGGATGAGCATGATCTGTGGGCGGAGAGCGTTTAGCACGCTTCAAAGGAGTGATGTCATCGTAGTTGTCTGTTTCATTCATCCAGTGAATTGGTTAGAATCTTCCAACCTGTTTTTAAAATGAGGTAGTAATGACCCTGCAAGAATTGCGTTACGTGGTGGCACTGGCGGACACCGGGCACTTCGGCCAGGCGGCCGAGCTCTGTTTTGTGAGCCAGTCCACCCTTTCGATCGGCCTGAAAAAACTGGAGGAGGCGCTCGGCGTCACCCTGTTCGACCGCAGCCTGAAGCATATCTCTCCCACGTCGGTGGGTGAAGAGATCGCTGAATCGGCACGGCTTCTCATTAAAGAAGCCAACCATGTTTTGGAACTGGCCAAGAGCGCCCAAGACCCAATGGCGCGCAAGATTTATCTGGGGGTAATTCCCACTCTGGGGGCTTATTACCTGCCTCACGCGATCACGCTTATGCACAATGTATTCCCCAATCTGAGGCTGCTGCTCAGGGAAGAGATGACCCCGCGCATCCGTGCGCGCCTGGCGGAGGGCAGTATGGATGCGGGATTGCTTGCTTTGCCGGTGAAAGATCCGAACCTCGATGTTGCACCGCTGTTTGTCGAACCCTTCTGGGCTGCCGTGCCACCTGACCACCCATTGGCGAAGGCGAAAGAAATCAGTGTCGACGATCTGGCCAGGGCAGGATTGTTGCTGCTGGAAGAGGGGCACTGCCTGCGCGATCAGGCACTGGAGGCCTGCCATCTGGAAGGTTTGGAAAATGAAGAGATTCGCGCCACCAGTCTGGAGACGCTGCGCCAATTGGTCGCTCTGGGTCTTGGCGTAACGCTGCTGCCGGCGCTGGCCGGGGGAGGGGCGGCATCAACGTCTTCCGGCAAACATTTGGTGCTCAGGCCGCTGGCGGCGCCCGGCGCATCACGCACTATTTGCCTGGTTTGGCGACGACGCTCCCCCATCGCGGATACCATGGAGCGTTTGGCGCAGTCTCTGAGAGACTCCTTGCCGCCGGGAGTTCTGGCGGTGAAGTGAATCAACAGCCGATCCAGCAAAATTAAGCTATCTATTTGGTTCTATTTAAATAATACACTTTTAAAAAGTAGGGTAAGGCGCATGATTGATTTTATCAATGACCTTAATCTAGACAATTCGTTAGACGAGAACATGCAATTGCTTTTAACTGCGCAACGTTTCAAAATACCGAAACAAATTACCGAAAAAATGGAGTAAAAAAAATCGCTTCGGAGGGTACGAAGTTTTTTTCGGCGTAGGTCGCTAGCGGGTTATTTCTATACAATTAGGAGAGAGCAATGACTGATTTTAACAAGATGGACAGGAGAGATTTCCTCAGCATTTCGGGCAAAGCGGGCTTGTCAACGCTGGTGGCCAGTGCTGTTGGCCTCAACTTCGGAATGGTTTCCGTCGCTGAAGCAGCGT
>JANONV010000324.1:0-2156 GCA_031421015.1 Gallionella sp.
TCGCCGGGGGCGATATGCAGGGTTATGCCTTTCACGGCATGGATGCCGCCGTAGGCGACTTGCAGGTCGTGTACATCGAGTACTGGGACGAGGGTTTCAATCATGGTGCACCCCCTCCCCAACCCCTCCCCCGGGGGGAGAGGGGCTACCGAGATAGGCGGCGATCACGGCGGGATCTTTGCGTACTTGTTCCGGCACGCCTTCGGCGATTTTTTTTCCATAGTCCAGCACCGCGACACGGTCGCACAGTCCCATGATGAGCTTGACGTCGTGCTCGATGAGCAGCACGGTGATGCCGCTGGCGCGTATGGTTTGCAACAATATCTTGAGGTTGGCGGTTTCGGTGGCGTTCATGCCGGCGGCGGGTTCGTCTAGCGCCAGCAGCAACGGATCGGTGGCCAGGGCGCGGGCGATCTCCAACCGTCTTTGCTCTCCATAGGACAGATGCTTGGCGAGCGTCTGCGCGGGCTTTTCGATTCCGGCATAACGCAGCAGTTCGCGCGCGCGTTCGGCGATGGCGCGCTCTTCATTGCGCGTTGCCCGGTTGCGCAGCAGAGCGCCGAACACGCCGGCGCGGGTGCGCAGATGGCGGCCTATCATCACGTTTTCCAGTGCGCTGAGGTTGGCGAACAGGCGGATGTTCTGGAAGGTGCGCGCGATGCCGGCCTGTGCCAGAACATGCGGTTTGCAGGCTTGATAGCGCTTGCCGTTGAACTGAAATTCGCCCGCACCCGGTTGATACAGTCCGGTGATGACGTTGAACAGCGTGGTTTTGCCCGCGCCGTTCGGGCCGATCAGGCCGTAGATTTCGCCGCGCTGAATGTGTAGCGACACGTCGCTCAGCGCGCTCAATCCGCCGAACTGTTTGCCGATGGAGGAGAGTTGCAGCAATGGGACTGTGTTATTCATTCACAACCTCCCATACGCCCTGAGCCAAGTAAGCCACGCATACGCGTGGCATAGCGTGAGCAGGAAGCAAAGACCAAAACCCCCTCCAACTCCCCCTTATCAGGGGGAGAGCCACCGCCACTCCTCCCCTGACAAGGGGAGGCTGGGAGGGGTTTTAGGCCTAATGGACAATCTGGAATCATACCGTTTCCACTACTTCGTCGGTATCCATCTCGCGGCGGCGCACGCGCGACGGCAGCAGTCCCGCCGGACGATACAACATCATCACGATCAACGCGCCGCCGAACAGCAGCATGCGCAGGCTTTCGGGATCAACCAGCGTCTTGCCGAACAATGCCTGTTGCAGCGGCACGACGCTGTGGCGCAACAGTTCCGGCAGCACGGCCAGCAGCACGGCGCCGAGGATTACGCCGGCGATGTTGCCCATGCCGCCCAGCACCACCATGCACAACACCATGATGGATTCCATCAGACTGAAACTTTCCGGGCTGACGAAGCCCTGGAAACCGGCGAACAGCGCGCCCGACGCGCCGCCGAACATCGCGCCCATCGCGAACGCCAGCAGCTTGAGGTTGCGCGTGTTGATGCCCATCGCGGATGCGGCGATCTCGTCCTCGCGTATCGCCATCCAGGCGCGGCCGATGCGCGATTTTTCCAGCCGCCGCGAAACGAATATCAGCAGCGCGGTAAAAGCGAGGAACAAATAAAAATACAGATGCACCGAGGGCAGCGCGATGCCGAAAATATTCTGCGTGACATTCAGCGGCACGTCCGCCACGCTGACCGGATCGATGCGGCTGATGCCCTGCGGGCCGTTGGTCAGATTGATGGGCGCATTCAGATTGTTCAAAAAGATGCGGATAATCTCGCCGAAACCGAGCGTGACGATGGCCAGGTAGTCGCCGCGCAAGCGCAGCGTGGGCGCGCCGAGCAACACGCCAAACCCGCCCGCCACCAGGGCCGCCAGCGGCAGGACGATCCAGAACGGCAGATGCACGCCGTCGGGAAACGCGATCGGAAAGGCGAGCGCCAGATGCGGCGAGCCGGTCAGCGCGTAGCAATATGCGCCCACCGCGAAGAACGCGATGTAGCCCAGATCCAGCAGACCCGCATAACCGACCACGATGTTCAGCCCGAGCGCCAGCATGATGTAGAGCAACGCGAAATCCGCGATGCGCACCCAGCCGCGCCCGAACAGCGCGTCGGTGACGAAGGGCAACAGCAGCAGTGCGGCTAGCAGCAGCCAG
>JANONV010000325.1:0-1645 GCA_031421015.1 Gallionella sp.
CTAGTTAACCCCGGTTCGGCAAAATGCTCAGAGGTCTGCTTTTAACTAACGACTAGTACGACAACACATAAATTTGCGTACATGCCGAGCGACCAGTAGCCCGCATGAAGCGCAGCGAAATGCGGGGATAACAGCCGGTAACGCTGCCACTCCCCGGAATCCGCTGCGCTCCTTCCGGGCTACACATTATGTTTCATAATTTATGTTTTGTGATACTAGCGACTAACAGCTAACGACTATATGGCAGGGTATCGCGATCTGAAAGTTTGGCAGGCGGCCATGCAGTTGGCTGAGAAGGCTTATCGGCTGAGTGCGCGGTTTCCGAAACATGAAACTTATGGCCTTGCCAGTCAGTTGCAACGTTCGGCGGTTTCCTTGCCATCCAACATTGCTGAGGGGCATGGGCGCAACTCACGCAAGGAGTTTAATCACTTTCTTGGCATAGCCTTGGGGTCGCTAGCTGAACTGGAAACGCAACTCATCTTGGCGCAGCATTTGAATTATTTGAGCGAAGAAGAAATCAGCCCAGTCCTGCAAAACGCAGATGAGATCGGCAAGATGCTCAAAGGTCTGCAAAAATCCCTCAATACCAACTAACGACTAACGTCTAGCGACTAATGACTGTTCATAACAAAATCCTGATCCTTGATTTCGGCTCGCAATACACCCAGTTGATCGCGCGCCGTGTGCGCGAGACGCATGTTTATTGCGAGCTGCATCCTTGGGACATGACGGCGGAAGATATACGCGCTTTTAATCCAGCAGGTATCATTCTTTCCGGCGGGCCGAATTCTGTGTATGAAGAAGAAACACCGAAGGCGCCGCAGATCGTGTTCGAACTGGGCGTGCCGGTGCTGGGTATTTGCTACGGCATGCAGACCATGGCCGCGCAATTGGGCGGCGCGGTGGAAAACGGGCTGGTGCGCGAATTCGGTTATGCCGAGATACGCGCGCAGGGGCATTCTGCCTTGCTGCGCGATATTCAGGACAGAAGCAACGCGCAAGGTCACGGCCTGATTGACGTGTGGATGAGTCACGGCGATAAGGTGACGGTACTGCCGAAAGGTTTCACGGTGATCGCCGGCAATGCCAGCACACCCATCGCCGGCATGGCAGACGAGGCGCGGCGTTTTTACGCGCTGCAATTCCATCCCGAAGTGACCCACACCCATCAGGGCAAGGCGATGCTGAGCCGCTTCGTTCACGACATCTGCGGTTGTGCGCAGGACTGGAACATGCCGGATTATGTCAGCGAGGCAGTGAAAAAAATCCGCGCCCAGGTAGGCACGGAAGAGGTGATCCTCGGGCTGTCCGGCGGGGTGGATTCCTCGGTGGCGGCGGCGCTGATCCATCGCGCCATCGGCGATCAACTGATTTGCGTGTTCGTGGATAACGGCCTGTTGCGTTTGAACGAGGCTGCACAAGTGATGGAGACCTTTGCCAACCATCTGCACATGAAAGTAATCCACGTCGATGCCAGCGCCGAGTTTTTGCATCATCTGACCGGCGTGTCCGACCCCGAACAAAAGCGCAAAATCATCGGGCGCGAGTTCGTCGAAGTATTTCAGCGCGAAGCCAAAAAATTACCCAAAGCCAAATGGCTGGCGCAGGGCACCATCTATCCGGACGTGATCGAATCCGCCGG
>JANONV010000326.1:0-1565 GCA_031421015.1 Gallionella sp.
GTTTGAATTGTTTGTGTGCCGTGACGCCCTCGACCCTGGTGTGCTTTTGTCCGATAGCTGAATGACATTGAAGTGCGGGCCGAAGGCGGTGCGGATGGACCGCACCAGCAGGGCGGGAATGGTGGTGTCCGGGCCGATCCAGAAAAACGCGATGTTGTTCAGGGTTTTCATGCGGCGTCTGGTTTACTTTCAAATACGGGAGCGCCCCATGGCTCAGGGGCGCGCCGGAGAACCTTGCCACGGCCTGATTCTGGCGAGCGTTTGAAGCAGCGCGTCTTTCGTGCGCTCGGTGTCATACCGGGCCTGTCCGCGCAGCCAATAACCCTCTGTAAGCCCGAAGAACCGGCACAGCCGGAGGTCGGTGTCGGCGGTGATGGCGCGCCGCCCCGCGACGATCTCACCGATCCGCTGGGCAGGAACACCAATCTCCTTCGCCAGCCGGTATTGGGAGATGCCCATCGGCTTGAGAAATTCTTCCCGCAGAATTTCTCCGGGGGAGATGGGTTTCAGTTTCTTCGTCATCGCTGCTTTCCTTTAGTGGTAGTCCACGATCTCGACATGTTCCGCGCCTTCCCGCCAGCGAAAAGTAACGTTATGCGTGATTAACGTCAAACGTGATTTCAATGGCCGCCAAATTCCCGGATACCATGCGCTGTTCATAATTGATCTCCGCGGCGCGTCAGCCGCGGATTGTTGCCCAAGAGATATTTCCCGGTGGGCGAGAGTCAAAAAAACCAGTCTGTTTCCCACAGGTGCCGAATCGGCACTGCGTAAAAGCCTTCGCCAAAGCTACCTGGCCGAAGGCGTTTCACCGGAGTGACGATCTTCGAATCCGTCACCCACGCCGCCTTGCCTCGCCTTTCCTTAAACATTAGCCTTGATTTATACTGCGTCCATGAATACTCCCACCGCCACCACTGAATATATGAAATTGTCTGTGTCCGAGCGCATACAGCTCGTCGAGGACATATGGGATAGCATTGCTGCGGAGGCGCCGGATACCGTTGGGTTGTCACAAGCTCAAAAGGTTGAGCTGCAGCATCGTGTTGCCGCACATCGTGCCGACCCTTCCACTGCGGTTCCGTGGGAACAGGTTCGAGCCAAGCTGTTTCCGGATCAAACCTGATGTTGGTGGTGCTCCGTCCAGAGGCAGAGCAAGAGCTTCTGGAGGCGCAGGCCTGGTATGAGTCAAAAGCACTGGGGCTTGGCTTTGAGTTTGCCCGTGCCGCTGACGCGGCAGTTGCGTCTGCGCTTCGTCATCCCCGTGGGCATCTGCGCATCGAAGAAGATTTTTATCGGGTGCTATTTCGTAAATTCCCTTATGCCCTCATCTATCTGCCAACTCCGGATGAGTTACTGGTGGTTTCGTTCTTTCATCAGCATCGTGAGCCTGGTGTCTGGCGGGAGCGGTTTAGTAGCTGATACGCATGGCATCATATGCGCTGGGAAGGAGTGACAGCGGGTGAGCGCTGCAGGTCACCTTCACCTTGCGCGGCCGTGGCAGCCTGATTCGAGTGATTTCTGTCCGTGACATGCATCGAAAGGAGCGCACGATTTATGAGCAA
>JANONV010000327.1:0-2314 GCA_031421015.1 Gallionella sp.
ATCAGCGGATAGCGCGCTGAGATCGACAGATTCGCGATGCATCTCGGCGCGCGTCACGCGCGCAAGCGTGAGCATATCGTCTATCAGATGTCACATACGCTGGGTAGCACCGCGCACGCGGATTAGATAATCCTTGGCCTGATCGTCCAGCTTGTCGGCATAGTCTTCGAGCACCGCCTGGCTGAAACCATCAATGGAGCGCAGCGGTGCGCGCAGATCGTGCGACACCGAGTAGCTGAACGCCTCCAGCTCCTGGTTGGCGGCTTGTAGCTCGGTGGTGCGCTCGAGCACGCGCCGTTCGAGGTTGACGTTGAGCTGGCGTATTTCCTCCTCGGCCTGCTTGCGTTCAATGGCAAAAGCAATATGAAAAGCGATGGTTTTGGCTAACTGGATTTCACTCTCGGTAAAGTGATGCGGCTGGTTGAAATAGATCATTAACTTCCCCAACAAGCGACCGTGCTGCACCAGTGGGATAAAACCGAATGCGCGGATTCCTTCTGCCGACGCTACCGGAGAAAAGTGCGCCCAATCAGTATCCAGCTTGATGTCATCGACAAGAATAGGCTCGGGATCAACCGCGTCCGGTGTCCAGGGCGAGTGCCCGTCGGCCAGTTTTCTGTAGGTATCCGAAAGACCCTGCCACGACTGGAAGCGCATCACGCCGCCGGTATCGAAGAGCAGGATGGAAACCCTGTCAGCCTCCAATGCGCGGAGTATGGAACGCTTGGCCGCTTCATATACCTCTTCGATCGCTTCGGCACCGCTGACCGCGTTGCTAAGCTGATAAACCGCCGAAAGATCATCAAGCTGCTGCTGCATTTCCTCCTCGGCCTGCTTGCGCTCGCTGATGTCGCGCAGGAACACGGTGAAGACCTGCTTTCCGTTTTCCATCGCCCACGAGATACTGGCCTCGGCGAAGAACTCGCTGCCGTCCTTGCGCCGCCCGAAAATATCCGACCGCTTGCTCATGTGCCGGGCAGTTTGCGCTGTCGTGCCGAACTGGCGAATATGCCCGCGATGGGCCTCGGCGTAGCGCTCCGGCAGCAGTCTGTCCAGCGCTTGCCCCAGCATCTCTGCCGCCGTGTAACCGAAAATCCGCTCCGCACCGTAGTTGAAGATGAGGATGCGCTGCTCCTTATCCACGCTGATGATGGCGTCCGTCGCCAGGTTGATGATGTTGGCGAAGCGCGCTGCCGCCTGCCGGTTGCGTGAAATACCGGCGAGAGTCAGTACGGCCAGTGCCAGAAAGAGCGTGGTGACGGTGATGGCAGCGGCGAGAACAGTAGTGGTGAATAGGGTGGGAGGCAAAGCGCCCACATCACCCCACACGAAGTAGGTGGCAGTCATTGCGGTATAGTGCATGCCGGAAATCGCGCTCCCCAGGATGGCAGCAAGCAGCACCTTGCCGCGCCACTTTAAACCGACCATCCCATTTTTAACCCGCAATGCGAGGTAGGACAGCGCAATAGCCACGATGATCGATAATGCAAACAAGGATGGATCGTAGCGCACAAAACCATCGATTCGCATGGCGGCCATGCCGGTGTAGTGCATGGTTCCGATACCGGCGCCGAGCAGGATACTGCCGAGTACAGGTGATAGCCGCTTTGTTCCATGATGCCACCCGACACCCAACACCACGCCGCTGGCCAATATGCTTGGAATCATCGAAAGCAGCGTGATCACCGGGTCGTAATAGATACGACAAGGCAAGTTCACAGCCAGCATACCGATGAAGTGCATCGCCCAAACACCGATGCCTAACGTGAATACGCCGATCAATGTCCAAATTAATCTTGATGTGGTGTCATGAAGTTGCTCGACACGTGCGGCGGCGTCCAGTGCGGCATAACATGCAACGATGGCGAGCAGTATAGAGACGACGACCCACGCCGGATTATATGTGGCGATGTAGATGAGGCTGTCGTCAGGTGGTGCGGGTAGAAATTGGAGTACGTTAATCATGAAGATGAGACCTTCTGAAATGACCGATGTGGCAAAGGGGCTTCCGTCATGACCATGCCGATGCGGCGTCCCTGTTGATCGAGGACATCCACACTGGCTTGCAGAATAAATTGCCCGTCCCACAGCAGGGCTGCGCGGGTATTTGATTTCAGGGAAACGCGCAGATCATGCTTCTGCGAAAACTCCCCTGCACGCACCACTTCATGAGCACGAACATCGTAAATAGACAAGCCTGTAATGCCGATCGGCAGAAGTGATATGGCGACCTGCCGCAACTCATCCCGTCCTGTGGTACTGCCTGGTTTTGATGCAAGCAATTGCAGATTTTTAATTATGGAAAGGCGGGTAG
>JANONV010000328.1:0-2381 GCA_031421015.1 Gallionella sp.
ATGCCCCGACCGGCAGCCTCAGCACCTTTCTTGATACCGTTCCCGGCACTCTCCACGATACTGTCCTCGGCAAACGCGTTGCTAACAGCGAGCACGCCCAGCGTCATCAACAAAGCTGCCATTCTTTTCATGTTTACTCCATTCACAATTTTCTCACATCAACAAAATGACCGGCAATCGCCGCAGCCACCGCCATTTCCGGACTCACCAAATGAGTGCGCCCGCCCTGCCCCTGCCGCCCTTCGAAATTGCGGTTTGAAGTAGAGGCGCAACGCTCGCCCGGCAAGAGCTTATCGTCATTCATCGCCAAACACATCGAGCAACCCGGCTCGCGCCATTCAAAACCTGCCGCGATAAATATTTTGTCCAAACCTTCCTGCTCGGCCTGCTGTTTCACCAGACCAGAGCCCGGCACTACCATCGCCAGCTTCACATTCGCCGCAATGTGTTTGCCGCGCGCGATCTGCGCGGCGGCGCGTAAATCTTCGATGCGCGAATTGGTGCAGGAGCCGATGAACACCTTGTCGATGTTGATTTCTGTCATCGGCGTGTTCGCCGTCAAGCCCATATATTTCAACGCGCGCTGTGCAGCATCCCGCTTGACCGCATCGCTCATGCTGGCCGGATCAGGCACACGACCGTCCACCGCCACCACCATTTCCGGCGATGTGCCCCAGGTCACTTGCGGATTGATTTGCGCGGCGTCCAATTTAACAACTGCGTCAAACTGCGCGCCGTCGTCGCTATGCAAAGTGCGCCAGTAAGCCACCGCCTGTTTCCACAACTCGCCTTGCGGCGCGAAAGGACGGCCTTTGAGATAATTGACGGTGGTATCGTCCGCCGCGATCATGCCCGCGCGCGCGCCCGCTTCAATCGTCATGTTGCATACCGTCATGCGCCCTTCCATGGAAAGACTGCGTATCGTGCTGCCGGCGAACTCGATCGTATAGCCGGTTCCACCCGCCGTGCCGATCTTGCCGATCACCGCCAATGCGATGTCCTTGGCGGTGACGCCCTTGCCCAACATGCCCTCCACTAACACCTGCATCGCCTTGGTTTTTTTTATCAGCAAGCATTGCGTCGCCATCACGTGCTCGACTTCGGAGGTGCCGATGCCGAACGCCAGCGCGGCAAACGCGCCGTGCGTGCTGGTATGCGAATCGCCGCACACCACCGTCATGCCCGGCAAAGTCGCACCCTGCTCCGGGCCGATCACATGCACGATGCCCTGGCGCACATCTGACATTTTAAATTCGGTGATGCCCAATGCCTCGCAATTTTGATCCAGCGTGTCCACCTGCAAACGCGAAATCGGATCAGCGATGCCCTGCGCGCGGTCGGTGGTCGGCACATTGTGATCCGCCACCGCCAGGATCGAATCCGTCCGCCACACACGGCGCCCGGCCAGCTTCAGCCCCTCGAAAGCCTGCGGGCTGGTCACTTCATGCACCAGATGACGGTCGATATAAATCAACGCGGTGCCGTCGGCTTCCTGCCGCACCACGTGAGCATTCCAGAGTTTGTCGTATAGCGTTTGCGCGCTCATCCTGTTCAAAGGGAACCTTAACTTTTTAAGAGCGCTCGATTATGCCACAACAGGTGTGGCTTGGCACGAAGTGCGCCGCTAATTACGCCGTAGAACGCGCCGTCCCCTGCTTCCACAGTATCAGCAGAAATCCCAGCAACGCGACGCCTGCGCTGCACGTATACAACACGCTCGCGCCATAATGCTGCCAGATCGGGCCGCTGGCCAACCCGCCTAACATGCCGCCTGCGCCGTAGGTGAGGCTGCCGAACAGAGCCTGACCTTTGGATTGATGCCGCCCCTGGAAGAATTCATGTATCAGCCCCACCGAGGCGGCGTGATACGCGCCGAAGGTGGCGGCGTGCAGCACTTGCGCGATGAGCAGTAGCAGCAGGAAATCCACGCCCCAGCCGATCAGCATGAAGCGTACTATCGCTGCGCTAAAGCTGAACAGCAGGATGCGGGCGAAGCCGAAGCGGCTCACCAGCCACGGCATCAGGAAGAACACGCCGATTTCGCAGATCACGCCGAGCGCCCACAGCCCGCCCACCGCGCTTTTCGCGTAGCCGTGTTCGACCAGATAGATGGAATAAAAAGTGTAGTAAGGGCCGTGCGCGACCGACATCAGAAAACATGCGCTGAGCAACGCCAGCACGCGCGGCTGCAATACGATCTGCCTGATCGGCTGATGATCGGTGTGATGCGCCAGCACTTCGACATGCGGGATCTGCCGCGAGAAGATCAGGATGCCGAGTTCGCAGACCACTCCCGCCCACAGCAGCCAGGCGATCGCGATATAGTCGAAGGCATAACCCAGCCCCACCACCGAGACGATGAAACCGATCGAACCCCACGA
>JANONV010000329.1:0-1718 GCA_031421015.1 Gallionella sp.
CCATGGCACACCGCGAGATCAAGGACCTGCTGTACGAACAAGTGGCTCGCATCGGCAAGGCCGTGGCCAGCGCCAAGCGCCTGGAAATCCTGGAGTTGCTCTGCCAGGGCGAAAAGGCCGTGGAGACGCTGGTGCGCGACGCGGCGCTGGACGTAAAGTCGGTCAGCGCCCACCTCAAGGTGCTCAAAGCGGCGCGCCTTTTGGAATCGCGCAAACAGGGAAAATACGTGTTCTATCGGCTGGCCGACGACTCGGTCGCGGCGTTCTGGGTCACGCTTCGGTCGCTGGCCGAGGCGCGCCTGCTGGAATTGCAAAAAGTCGTGGGGCAGTTCCTGACCGAGCCGCAGCAGCTGCTGCCGTTGAGCCGCAAGGCCATCCTCGGCAAGGCCAAACAGGGCGAGATCGTGGTCATTGTCGTGCGTCCGGAACAGGAGTATCGGGCCGGTCACCTGCCGCTGGCGCGCTCGCTGCCGCTCACGGAACTGAAAAAGCGCTTGGGCGAATTACCGCGCAAGAAGGCGATCGTCGCTTACTGCCGCGGCCCGTTCTGCATGTTCGCGAAGGAAGCGGTGGCGTTGCTGCGCCACCACGGCTACCGCGCCGCACGTCTGGAAGACGGCGTGGCCGAGTGGCGGGCGGCGGGATTTCCCATCGAGGCCCGCATCGGTAAATGAAGCTAGCTAAAAACCTAGAAACTCAACGCCAAGGCGCAAAGGATTTTAAGGTTGTTTTTAATTATTTTCACTGATTTTCTTTGCGCCTTTGCGTTGAGTTTTTTTGAGATGAACTCTAATCAAAGTTAGGAGGTTAGTATGTTCTTCAAGCAACTTGCCACAAAAGACGCCACGCTGTCGTATTACTTCGGTTGCGGCACGGTGGGCAAAGCCATTGCGGTGGACGTGGTGGCCGGCGACGAGGATTGGTTCATCGAGCAGGCGCAGAAGTCCAACAGCACCATCACCCATGTGATCGACACCCATCTGCACGCCGACCACTATTCCGGCGGAGCCAAGCTCGCCCAAAAGATCGGAGCGAAATATGCGCTGCACGAAAACGCGCCGCTCAAAATCCCCTATTCCAAGCTGCGCGACGGCGAAATGATCGAGGCCGGCAACACCGTACTCAAAGTCTTGCACACCCCGGGGCACACCCTGGACAGCGTCTGCCTGCTCGTCACCGACAAGCGCCGCAGCGAGGAACCGTGGTTCGTGATCACCGGCGATACGCTGTTTGTTGGCAGCATCGGCCGGCCGGATCTGGCCGGGCGCGAGCAGGAAATGGCGGGCATGCTGTTCGACAGTCTGCACGCGAAGCTCTTGAGCCTGCCGGACGATATTGAAATCTTTCCCGGCCATCAGGCCGGCAGCGCCTGCGGCGCGGGCCTGTCGGGAAAACCCAGTTCCACCATAGGCTTTGAGAAACGCTTCAATCTGGGGCTGAAGATTAAAGATCGGGACGAATTCATCCGTTTCATCACCGCCGCCATCCCACCGCGCCCGACCGACATGGATCGCATCGTCGCGGCCAATATCGGAAGCTGAATGTAGGTGTTTGTATTAATTTTTGACGCGGAGACGCGGAGAACGGCGTTTTTGGGCTAAAACCCATCGGAACAACAGATCATGACCTACCAACACGGCATAGACGTCAATCGAGTCCAATTCGCACGTCAGCTTGCCATCCCGTTGAATGCCACGGTCTGGGAGGATTTGGGCGAG
>JANONV010000330.1:0-9189 GCA_031421015.1 Gallionella sp.
ACAGTGGCGGGTGCGCTGCAATAGAATGCGCGCCCTTCGAGGTTTACTCATTGAATTTTTAGGAATTGTGGCTATGAAAACATTTTCCGCCAAATCCCATGAAGTCCAGCACGACTGGCTTCTGGTTGACGCAGCAGATCAAGTGCTGGGTCGTCTGGCTGCACAGATCGCTGCACGCCTGCGTGGCAAACATAAAGCGATATTTACGCCGCACGTGGACACCGGCGATTTCGTCGTGGTGGTCAATGCCGGCAAGCTGCGCGTGACCGGCAACAAGGCGGAAGCCAAGCTGTACCATCGCCATACGACTTACCCGGGCGGCCTGTACACCACCAACTTCGCCAAAATGCAGGCGCGTCATCCCAGCCGCGTATTGGAAAAAGCAGTCAAGGGCATGTTGCCGAAAGGCCCGCTGGGCTACGCGATGTTGCGCAAAATGAAGGTGTATGCCGGTGCGGCGCATCCGCATGAAGCGCAGCAACCGAAACCTGTTAATTTACTGAAGGCCTGATCATGAGCGTTAGCTATAATTATGGAACCGGTCGCCGCAAGAGCGCGGTGGCGCGTGTGTTTATCAAGCCAGGCAAGGGTGGCTTTGTGGTGAACGACAAGCCGGTGGATGAATTTTTTTCCCGCGAAACCGGCCGCATGATCGTGCGCCAACCGCTGACACTGACCGAGACCCTGACCAAGTTCGATATCATGGTGAACGTCGCCGGTGGCGGCGAATCCGGGCAAGCGGGTGCGGTGCGTCATGGCATCACCCGTGCGCTGATCGATTACGACGCTTCCCTGAGGCCGGTGTTGCGCAGCGCCGGTCTGGTGACTCGCGATGCACGCGAAGTCGAACGCAAAAAAGTCGGTCTGCGCAAGGCTCGCCGCAGGAAACAATTCTCCAAACGTTAATGCCTGTCCTGAGCCTGTCGAAGGGTTTGGATAAGTCGAAAAGCCGCCTCCGGGCGGCTTTTTCGTTTTGTTGTAGAATACAGAGCGTTTTTAATGGAAGTGGCGATGATCAAAGTAGGCATAGTTGGCGGAACAGGCTACACCGGAGTCGAATTGTTGCGCCTGCTGGCGGCGCATCCGCAGGCGGCTCTGCAAGTGATTACTTCGCGTGCCGATGCCGGTATGCCGGTCAGCCAGATGTTCCCCAGTCTACGCGGCTATGTGGATCTGCCGTTCACCCATCCGGACCAGGCTCATCTCGAAAAATGTGATCTGGTGTTCTTCGCTACCCCGAACGGCATCGCCATGCAGCAAGTGCGCGCCTTGCTGGATGCCGGGGTGAAGGTGATCGATCTGGCTGCGGACTTCCGTTTGCAGGATATCGCCTCGTGGGAAAAATGGTATGGCATGACACACGCTTGCCCGGATCTGGTTGGCGAGGCGGTGTATGGGCTGCCGGAAGTGAACCGCGAACAAATCAAGACAGCCCGGCTGGTCGCCAATCCAGGCTGTTACCCGACGGCGGTGCAATTGGGCTTCATACCCTTGCTGGAAGCGGGCGTGATCGAGACGGATAGTTTGATTGCGGATGCCAAGTCAGGGGTTTCAGGAGCCGGACGCAAGGCGGAAATCGATTTTTTGTATTCCGAAGCGGCGGACAACTTCAAGGCTTATGGGGTGGCGGGACATCGCCACTTGCCGGAAATCAAGCAAGGGCTGGCGAACGTGTCGGGCAAACCAGTCGGGCTGACGTTCGTGCCGCATCTCACCCCGATGAACCGCGGCATTCATGCCACGCTGTATGGCAGGCTGACCAGCGAGGTGGATTTGCAAACGCTGTTCGAACAGCGTTATGCCAGCGAGCCCTTCGTGGACGTGATGCCCGCCGGCAGTCATCCCGAGACGCGCTCGGTGCGCGGCGCGAATCATTGCCGCATTGCGGTGCATCGGCCGCAGGGTGGCGATACGGTGGTGGTGTTGGCGGTGATCGATAACCTGGTAAAGGGCGCGGCGGGACAGGCGGTGCAGAACATGAATATCATGTTCGGGCTGCCGGAAGCCAGCGCCCTGAATAACGTTGCTTTGTTACCTTGATATGAATGGGTTACCCTGATATGTGGCGCGGAGTCGAACGCAGATTCAGCATTTCCGCACCGCAAATGTCGGTGCGGCCCCACATCGCCTGGTATTTGCGCTGGGGTATGATGTTGCCATTCGTGTTGGCTGCAATCGCATTGGCATGGTGGGCCTATGACAGCGGGCTCGAGCTTGCCGGTTTTAATCGCGGCCAGGCTCAACAGGAACTATCTGGGCTGCACGTTCGGGTCGCCAAATTGGATGAGGAAAATGCGCATCTGAGCAATCAAGTTGCGCAATACGAGCGCAAAATTCAAATCGAGCAGGCCAGCAATCAGGAAACTTCCGAGCAGTTAAAAAATCTGGCGGCAGAAAATGTCCAGCTTCAAGAAGACTTGGCGTTTTTCCAGAATCTCACCGCGACGCGCGGCAAAGATGGTGAGCTGGGCGTGCATCGTTTAACGTTGGTGCGGGACAAGATGCCCGGCGAATATCATCTGCGCATGTTGCTGGTGCAGAGCGGACAGCGCGCCAGGAAATTCAGCGGCAGCTATCAGTTGGTCGCCACTGTAACGGAAAATGGGCAGAGCACCACCCATGTTTTCCCGCAACAGGTGTCAGGTAATCCCCAATTTCAGCTCAATTTCAAGTATTATCAGCGCATCGAACAAAGCATCCGGCTGTCGCCCGACGCCCAATTGGAAAGCATGCAGGTGCGCATATTCGAACAAGGCGCGGTTGAGCCAAAAGTGCGGCAAAACGTGAGCCCATCATAATTCCAGGAGCAAACGATGTTCAGCAAAAAACACAGTAAGCCGCAAACCCAGATCGATTCGCTGATCGGCGGGAATACGGTTATTGGCGGCGACCTGAATTTCAGCGGCGGATTGCGCATTGACGGGCAGGTCAACGGCAATGTCATCGCGGCGCAGGGCAAACCGAGCACGCTGGTATTGAGCGAGCATGCGCAGGTGAACGGTGAAGTCAGCGTTACCCATCTGGTCGTAAATGGGGTGATCAACGGATCGGTATCCGCCAGCGAATATCTGGAACTACAAAGCAAAGCCAAGGTCGCAGGGGATGTGCATTACAAAACGATTGAAATCCAGTTGGGCGCAATCGTTGAGGGGCGGCTGTTACACAGCATCCCTGGAGCAGAGGACAAAGTGGTGGCGTTAAGTCCGGTAATGGCGAAATAATTAATCTAAGGAGAGCAAAATGAATGCAATGACTGAAGTTCAAGATCCGCTGCTGTTCACCGACAACGCGGCCAACAAGGTAAAGCAATTGATCGAGGAGGAAGGCAATGCCGGCCTCAAGCTGCGCGTTTTCGTCAGTGGCGGCGGCTGTTCAGGTTTTCAGTATGGTTTTACTTTTGACGAAACGGTTAATGAAGACGACACCGTGCTGAACAAGAACGGCGTGCAGTTGTTGATCGATCCGATGAGCTTCCAGTATCTGGTCGGCGCGGAAATCGATTACCAGGAAAGCCTGGAAGGCGCGCAGTTCGTCATCAAAAACCCCGGTGCCACCTCTACCTGCGGTTGCGGATCATCGTTCTCGGCCTGACCGTTCGGCCTGTTTGAAAAACCACGGGGCGCTTTGCGCCCCGTTTGCATTTTTTGCTGACCTGGTTCGGATATGGCCGCTAGTCACACGGACTATCGCGCGGTTGTTGGCCAACTTTAGGGGTGCCCTTTAGTCTGGTGAATCTGCCTCGCCCAGCATTATCACCCCTACACCATTGTCATTGCGCACATCGGTATTGAGCGCCGCTGATAGCGTTTGCAGATCGGCAATCACGGCATCTGCCGCCTCGCCATATAGCGGTTGCGGTTGGAATTGCACCTCGAAATTATTCACGTTGATGGGAAACATCTGCACCCTCTGCAAGCGGCTGTTACGGAAGCGCAGTTGGGCAACGGCGCTGCGTGCCGAGCGCATGCTGTACGATCCGAAGGTGAAATTGCCCAGGCTGTAGAGAATAATGCCGTCTTTGTAATGTTCGATACCCTGCAATATATGCGGATGATGGCCGATGACTGCGCTGGCGCCAGAATCGATGGCGAGATGGCCGAGGCGCGTCTGATAATCTCGCAAGGCGGTTTTCCCTTCCTGCCCCCAATGGAACGACACCAGCACGATGTCGGCCTGTTCGCGCGCGGCCATCACATCGTCGCGCACATGCTCCTCATGGGCAAAGGCGGTGCCGGCCTTGTTTTTTCCGGCATAAAAATTTTCCGGCAAGGTCACCGAATAGGCAAGAATCGCGACCCGCTGATCGCCGGCCTGAAACATGACCGGCTGGCGCGCGGCCATGAGGTTGGCGCCGGCGCCGGCATATTGGATGCCGGCAGCGTCCAGTGCCTCCATGGTCTGGGTCAGCCCGTCCGCACCGTAATCGAGCGTGTGATTGTTGGCCAGCGACACCACGTTAAATCCGGCGTTCTTGAGCGCGGCACCGACCTTGGCTGGCGGCGAGCGAAACACAAACTTCTTGTCCTGATCGGGCACGCCGCGATCGGTGAGCGGTCCTTCCACATTGCCGAATACGATCTGTGCGCCGCTGAAATACCGGCGCATTTGTGCGAACGGGTAATCGTAGCCCAGCTTGGTTAGCGTTGGCCGTGCAGTGCCATCCAGCATGATGTCGCCGACTGCGATGATGACGAGCTCTGTCGGTGCTGTCGCTGAAGCGGTGGTGGTAGTGATTGTTGGTTCAATCGCCTTGGGATCGGCTGCGTTGATTTCGTCCGACAGCACTTTAGCCGGCGATGCTAACAATAAAACAGCCAGCAAAGGGATAGAAAAATTGCTCATTGAGATTTTACTTTTATTAAATGCGTGGGGTTGGACTACGAATTTCGATAAATCGCACCCAGTATACAGGGGTGCTTCGCCCCGGTGACCAGCGGCAGGTTGGCGGGTTTGCCATGCAGGGTTTGTTGCGCTAGCCAGGCGAAGGCGATGGCTTCCAGATAGTCGCCATCCACGCCGAGGGTACCGGTTGTTTGTATGCTGCGGTCGGGTAACAGGGCAGCAAGGCGGTTGCGCAATGCATGGTTATGCGCGCCGCCGCCGCATAGATAAATTTCTTTCGCGCCGAGACAATATTTATGGATGGATTCCGCGATGGCTCGGCAGGTTAATTCCAGCAAGGTGGCTTGCACATCCTCTGCCCGCTCACTGCCTGTTAATTTCCCTTGCAGCCACGCCGTGTTGAACAGATCGCGTCCGGTGCTCTTGGGAGGCGACAGCGAGAAAAACGGTTCGTTGAGCAGTTGCTCCAGCAGTGCGGGCAGCGCTTTGCCGGATGCTGCCCATGCGCCGTTGTCGTCGTAGGGTTTGCCGGTATGCTGCCTACACCATGCGTCCATCAGCAGATTGCCGGGGCCGCAGTCGAAGCCCGATGTAGCGGTCATGACACGGTGCGCGCGAGCGTCTGGTGCGGGAATGGCCGCGGCCACCTCCTCCGGCAAGCTGATGTTCCTAGATAATCTGTCGGAGGTGGTGGCGTGGGGCGGCAGGTTGGTCAAATTGCCGATGCCGCCGATGTTGACGATGACGCGGTGAATGTCGGGATGGCGCAGCACCTGATCGTGAAACGCGGGAACCAGCGGCGCGCCTTGACCTCCGGCCGCGATGTCGCGGCTGCGAAAATCGCTGACCACGGTGATGCCGGACAATTCGGCGAGCAACGCGGCGTTGCCGATTTGCAGGGTGTAGCCGTGCTCGGGGCAGTGGCGGATAGTTTGACCGTGGCAGCCTATTGCTTGAATTTCTGGCGCTTTGATTGTTGCGTTTGAAGATTTGGCTTGAGCGAGCAGCGGCGCAACTGCTGCGGCATACAATCTCGCCAATTGATTGCCGATGATTTGCGCCTGATGCAGTTCGTTATGGCCGGGAAGATGCAACGCCAGCAGATTGCTTTTCAGCGCGTCGTCAAAGGGCAGGTAGTGCTTGCCCAGTTGAATGGGTTTGGGCTGGCTCAAATCGGCAAGGACGGCATCAATACCGTCCAGGCTGGTGCCGGACATCAGACCTATATAAAGTTCCGGCGGGTGTTGCACGCGGTGGTTAGTCGAGTTTGGCGAGGTTGGTGTCGCGCAGCAGGTTCAGGCGCGCAACGAAGTCGTCGGCCACGGGTTGAAACGCGGCGAGATATTCACTGTTGATGGGTTTTGCATCCGGTAGCGCAACGCGCATCGGATTCTTTTGCTGGCCGTTCACTTTGAATTCATAGTGCAGGTGCGGTCCGGTAGCCAGGCCGGTCGAGCCGACGTAACCGATGACGTCGCCCTGCGCCACGCGCTGTCCCTTGCGCAGACCTTTGGCAAAGTTGGACAGGTGGCCGTAAACGGTGGTATAGCGGCCTTGATGGTTGATCATGACGACGTTGCCGTAGCTGTTTTGTCTGTCAACAAGGGTAATCACGCCATCGGCAGTCGCCTTGACTTTGGTGCCGGTCGGGGCGGCAAAGTCCACGCCTTTATGCGAGCGCCATTTGTTCAGTATCGGGTGAAAACGCGAGGTGGTAAAACCCGAGCTTATCCGCGAAAACGCAATCGGTGAACGCAGGAATGCCTTGCTCACGCTCTTGCCTTCCGGGGTGTAGTAATCGCCGTGTTGCGCATCGCTTTGGAAATACACGGCACGGTAAACGCGCCCTTGATTGATGAATTCGGCTGCCTTGATGCGGCCGGTACGCAGCAACGCGCCGTTGCTGTAAGTCATTTCATACACCGCAGTGAATTTATCGCCTTTGCGCAAATCGTGGTGGAAGTCGATGTCGCCGCTGAACAGCTCGTTCAATTGGTTGGCGGCGGCTTCCGGCATACCCGCTTCGTCGGTGGCGGCATATAGGTTGGTTTTGATTTCGCCGGTACGCACGAACAGGCGTTGCTCCAGTTGCGCGGGCAGGATTTGGGTGTTGAAAGCGCTGTCTTTTTCAATCCCGTTTTGCTTTTCAATCAAGACCTGAGCGCCGTTTGCGTCGAGATAACGCAATGCGATCAAACCGCCAGAGGCGTTGAATTCGGCTTGCACTTCTGTGCCGGTCGGCAATTTGCGGAACGACCCGGCTCCGGCAGATTTGCGCAAATACTCGCTTGCAGCCGCATCTTCAATATTCAGGCGGCTCAACAGCTCGTCCACCGTGTCACCGCGCAGCATGCGCTCGCTGCGCCAGAAACTGGCAATAGCGGTTTCGGCGGCGGCGACTTCAGGTAATGCGATTTCCTGGATGGCAGTATCGGTCGAGGTCAAACCCAGATCGCTTTGCGGCACCAGACCGAAGGCGGTGACCATGCCCAATAACGGCAGGGTGGACAGGGCTACGAACCAGCGCAGCTTTTTTTTGCCGTCCGGTTTTCTGCCTTCTGGCATTTTGCCGCCTTGGTCAGGCGGATTTTGGGTTAACATTCGCATCTCCTTGTGCTGCTTTGTTCCGGCAACATGTTGCATTCCTTGGACTGATGCTCACTTTACCAGAAATAGACAATCCTTCAAAATCAATCTGATGGGAGGCGAAGTGCGACCGATGAATGGTTGGAATATGGGGAACGGCTCCTGATTGAATTTAATGGCTAAAATGGCTTACCCGGAATCGACATTTTCTGACACGCTTGCGCAAATCAAGCGCGGTGCTCACGAACTGCTGCTGGAAGACGAGCTGAAACAAAAGCTCGCGCTGGGCCGCCCGTTGCGCGTGAAGGCTGGCTTCGACCCTACTGCGCCGGACTTGCATCTCGGCCATACCGTGCTGCTCAACAAGATGCGCCAGTTGCAGGATTTGGGTCACCACGCGCTGTTTTTGATCGGCGATTTTACCGGCATGATCGGCGACCCCAGCGGTAAAAACACCACTCGTCCGCCACTGTCGCGCGAACAGGTAATGGGAAATGCACAGAGCTACCGCGAGCAGGTGTTCAAGGTGCTTGATCCGGAAAAAACCGAGATCGTGTTCAACTCCGCCTGGATGGACAAATTCAGCGCGGTCGATCTGATCCGCCTCGCCGCCACCCACACCGTGGCGCAGATGCTGGAACGCGACGATTTTTCCAAACGCTACAAGGGCAACCAGCCGATCGCCATCCACGAATTCATTTACCCCCTGGTGCAGGGCTACGATTCCGTGGCGCTCAAGGCGGACATCGAGTTGGGCGGCACTGACCAGAAATTCAACCTGCTGATGGGGCGCGAGTTGCAGAAGCATTACGGGCAACCGGCGCAGTGCGTGCTTACCATGCCGTTGCTAATCGGCCTGGACGGCGTGAACAAAATGTCCAAGTCGCAGGGCAATTATGTCGGCATCACCGACACGCCGCAGGAAATGTTCGGCAAACTCATGTCGGTTTCTGACGAACTGATGTGGCGCTACCTCGAACTGCTCTCCTTTGAAAGCATGGCGACCATCGCCAAGTGGCGCGAAGAAGTGACACAAGGCCGCAATCCACGCGACATCAAAGTGTTAATGGCGCAAGAGATCGTCGCCCGCTTCCACTCCAGACAAGCCGCCGTGGATGCGCTGGCGGAATTCGAGGCGCGCTTCAAACAGGGCGTGCTGCCGGACGATATGCCGGAAGTCAGTGTTTCTGCGCCTGGCGGCAGCATTGTTGTGCCGCAACTGCTCAAACAGGCCGGGCTGGTGGAGGGGACATCCGAAGCGATGCGCATGATCCAGCAAGGCGCGGTCAAGCTGGACGGCGAGCGTGTCAACGATAAAGTCGCCGTGGTCAAGGCTGGCACGGTGGTCGTGGCGCAGATCGGCAAGCGCAAATTCGCCCGGATTACGGTTTTATAACCAGAAATATTTTAAGGCCACTGACACCGGACGTGAATGCGAGGGACAGTGCGCCTCAGCCTGGAGGGGTGCCAAGCTGTAGCAACGTCCAGTGTAGCGAATCGACAAAAAACCGAATTTTGAACGATCATGGGAAAATGATGATTGCCCCAGCGTTTAATGCAAATCAACACAATTGGTCTGCTACGAAAGATACTTCCCAAAAGGGATGGACTTTAAAAACGGAAGAATTTATCAGTACGACATGGCGGGGATGTGGATGCCCCGAGCATGATCGCGGGATGCTGGCTAATGCATTTGTATCAAAAGCGATATTGCGCATATCCACCACGGCGGGTTTAATCGAGCGCCTGGTAGGCCATATC
>JANONV010000331.1:0-3973 GCA_031421015.1 Gallionella sp.
CATGTCGTGCAGCCGCTGGAACTCCCGCAATACCTCGCCGACGGCCTGTCTGGCGCGCGGCTCGGTTTCGCCATACACGCTCATTTCCACCAGCGTGCCGAACACGTAGCCTTGCTCCTGATAGGTTGGCGGTTCCTTGCCGCAGGACAGAAGACAGAGGACAGAAGACAGAAGACAGAATTTTGTGTACCGCTGACCGCAGCTCGGTTTATCCTGAGCCTGTCGAAGGGCGGCACGGTTATTAAAAGCGCGGCACAGCCGCGACAAAACCGCTGTCCTCTGTCCTCTGATGGAACTACTAGCCATTCGACTGGGCTGTCCAAAGACGACAGCCAAGTCGCTGGTTATGTCTTCTGTCCTCTGACGCGTCATCTGTCTTCTGTTTCAATCGCCGCTGCCAGCAACGCCAGCCGCGCCACCACGCCGTAGGCGTAAAAGCGGTTGGCCGTCTCATCGGGCTTGCCTTCCGGGTTGGGCATGCTGCAATGTGTTTCGAACGCCAGCGGCACGAAATGCATTCCCGGCGCGTTGAGATTTTCATCGGTTCCGCGCCCGGTATGCACGCGATAAAAACCGCCGACCACGTAATGATCGATCATGTACACCACCGGCTCGGCCACTGCGTCGTTGATGTGCTCGAAGGTATACACCCCCTCCTGCACCAGCACGTCGGACACTTCCAGTCCCTCCTTGACCACCGCCATCTTGTTGCGCTGTTTGCGGTTCAGCCCGGTGATTTCGCTCGCGTCTTTCACCGTCATGATGCCCATGCCATACGTGCCCGCATCGGCTTTGACGATCACAAAAGGATCATGCTGCACACCGTATTCGGCATATTTCAACCGCATCTTTTGCAGGATGGCGTCCACTTGTGCGGCCAGGCATTCCTCGCCGACTCGCTCATGAAAATTGATCTGATTGCAGGTGGCAAAATACGGGTTGATCAGCCACGGATCAATATCAAGCAACTTCGCAAACTCGCTCGCCACACGGTCGTAGGCGGTGAAATGCTGCGATTTGCGCCGCGTGTACCAGCCTGCCGAAAGCGGTGGGAAAATCGCCTGCTCTATATTCTTCAGAATGTCCGGCGCGCCACCGGACAAATCATTGTTGAGCAACACCACGCACGGATCAAAGCCTGTCCTGAGCTTGTCGAAGTGGCCTGTCCCGGACTCCGATCCGGGATCCGCCAGCACGATCCGGTTGCCGCGCCGCACCAGCGGCTCCAGCAACAGCGCGCCGCCGTCGGGCAATTGGATGGTCGTGGCCTGGGCGATTTCCGGCAGCAGGCTGCCGATGCGCACGCGCATCCCCGCTTGCTTGAGGATGGTCACGATCTGCGCGACGTTTTGCAGATAGAACGAATTGCGCGTGTGGTTCTCCGGGATCAGCAACACCCCGCGCGCTTCGGGACAGATTTTTTCCACCGCGCTCTGCATGGCATGCACGCACAGCGGCAGGAAATCCGGGTTGAGATTATTGAAACCGCCGGGAAACAGGTTGGTGTCCACCGGCGCCAGCTTGAAGCCGCTGTTGCGCAAATCCACCGAGGCGTAGAACGGCGCGGCATGCTCCAGCCATTGCGCGCGAAACCAGTGCTCAATGGTCGGCATGCCGTCCAGAAAACGCCGCTCCAGATCGAGCAGCGGGCCGGTCAGTGCGGTGGTGAGGTGGGGTACCATGATGCTTTGCGAACAATGAACTCAGTGCATACTTGTTGATTGGCTAAACGCTGGCCGCGTCATCAACAGGGGGTTGCGGTGTTTCGTCCTGGGGCTGTTCTTCCTTTGCAGCGATCTTCTTCTGCCGTTTTTCTTCCTGCTTCTTTTTCTTGGCGATCTCTTTCTGACGTTTTTCGAATGTGTAATTTGTTTTGGCCATTTGCGATCCTGTTCAATGCAATTATAAAATTATGGTTCGCTATGATAGCAAGTCCCCCGGTTTTGGATTGCTTTATGTAAGCCCGTAATGCGAAATATCGGCAATGAATGTCTGGACGGCGTCACGGCTTGGCTGCGGGTTTCTTGGCAAAAAATACCTGATGAAACTGTTGAATAAGCATCTTCATCCCCGCATCGTGCCGCGAACCGGATGAAATATCAAGGTTGAACTGCGAGACACATTTGCGGAGCAATAAGCGGCGCGCTACAAACACATCGGCGCCAGCACGCAGCTTTTCGCTGTTGGCCTGCAACAGCGACCCCTCGTCCCAGCCTGCCACGCTATCCAATAGATTGCAAAGGCAATGATCCCGCGCAGTGTTAAAATCGCGCTCCAAAATTTTCTGAAGCCGAATATTCCATGCTTTCCACCGCAAATATCACTATGCAGTTCGGGGCCAAGCCCCTGTTTGAAAACGTCTCCGTCAAGTTCGGCGACGGCAACCGCTATGGGCTGATCGGCGCCAACGGTTGCGGCAAAACCACTTTCATGAAAATCCTCGGCAGCGATCTGGAACCAAGCTCCGGCACGGTGATGATCGACAAGAATGAGCGTCTCGGCAAGCTGCTCCAGGATCAGTTCGCATTTGAAGACATGCGCGTGCTGGATGTGGTGATGATGGGGCATAGCGAGATGTGGGCGGCGATGGCGGAGCGCGATGCGATCTACGCCAACCCGGATGCGAGCGAGGAGGACTACATGCGCGCCGCCGATCTGGAAGCGCAATTCGCCGAATACGACGGCTACACCGCCGAGCCGCGCGCCGGTGAATTGCTGCTCGGCGTGGGCATCCCGCTGGAATTACACCAGGGGGCTATGAGTGCGGTCGCGCCCGGCTTCAAGCTGCGCGTGCTGCTGGCGCAGGCGTTGTTCTCCAACCCGGACATTTTGTTGCTCGACGAGCCGACCAACAATCTCGACATCAACACCATCCGCTGGCTGGAAAACATCCTCAACGCGCGCAACTGCACCATGGTGATCATTTCGCATGACCGCCACTTTCTGAACAGCGTGTGTACCCACATGGCGGATCTGGACTACGGCAAGATCACCACTTACCCCGGCACCTACGACGAATACATGCTGGCCGCCACCCAGGCGCGCGAACAACAGGCGACCGACAACACCCGCGCCAAGGAAAAAGTGGCCGAGCTGAAAGCCTTCGTGGCGCGCTTCTCGGCCAATGCTTCCAAAGCCAAACAGGCCACTTCGCGCGCGCGCCAGATAGACAAAATCAAAATCGAGGACATCAAACCCTCCAGCCGCCAGTATCCATTCATCCGCTTCGAATATGACGAACGCGAAAAGCTGCACCGCGTCGCGGTCGAGGTGCAGAAGATGGCGAAAGGCTTCGACCGGATGCTGTTTTCCAATGTGAATTTCCGCATTGACGCCGGCGAAAAAGTCGCCATCATTGGCCCGAACGGCATCGGCAAGACCACGCTGCTGCGCTGCCTGGCGGGCGATCTGCAACCCGACACCGGCGCCATCAGGTGGGCGGACAAGGCCAACATCGGCTACTACGCGCAGGACAATGCCCACGAATTCGCTAAAGACGAAATCATGACCGACTGGATGACTTATTGGCGCGGGCCGAATGATGACGATCAGGCGGTGCGCGCCACGCTGGGCCGTTTGTTGTTTTCCGGCGATGATGCGAAGAAAAAGGTAAAGGTGCTGTCCGGCGGCGAAAAAGGGCGCATGCTGTTCGGCAAACTGATGCTGCAGCGCCCCAATGTGCTGCTGATGGACGAGCCGACCAACCACATGGACATGGAATCCATCGAGTCGCTCAACACCGCGCTGCTGGAATTCAAAGGCACGCTGATGTTCGTCAGCCATGACCGCGAGTTCGTTTCGTCATTGGCGACGCGCATCATCGAGATCACCGCCAAGGGCGTGTCCGACTACCACGGCAATTATGAGGAATATCTCCGCGATCAGGGGATGGCGCTGTAATTAATTCGATTTCCGTTTGAGCAGGCGTAGGGTGGGCGCAGCCCACGCACAGTTGTAATTCAACAACCGCGTG
>JANONV010000332.1:0-2181 GCA_031421015.1 Gallionella sp.
CGTCAGGGATGGCGCCGCAACCACGCAGGATGTGAACAGGATCCAGCAGGCCGCGGGTGTTTCCCTCAACCTGCCGGTGAGCGAATGGGTCAACACCTCGGCCAGCCTGTCGTGGATGCAGGACGACTTCGCGGGCTACTACCTGCGCTCGAACCGGCGTCGTTTCGAAGCGCCGAATAATCCGGTAATATTCATCGTCCAGGACCGGTCGAATTACAACATCGACACCTATGTGCTCACGCTGGGCGGAGACTGGCAGGCGAACGATGCGCTACGCTGGAACGGCAGCTACACTTTTTCGCAATCAAAAGGGAATACCGCCAGCGGCCTGATCCTGACCGAACTGCCAGCCGTGGACGGAAGCATCAATAACTCGGTGCATACCCTTGGGCTGGGCGCCGACTACGCGCTCAAGAAGAACATGAAGCTCAAGGCATCGTATGCCTACGACTACCATACGGACAAGGTCTACAGCACCCTGACAGGGGGTTACCAGGCCCTGATGTTCGGTGTTTCGGTGGATTTCTGATGGTAGGGTAGAGCAAACCATGATCAAGCCAGATATGGGAAGTATTATACTGGCGCTACCGCGCTATGGCAGAAGCCGGGAACGTGGAATTTAGCGGCATTGCTGCCGGTGGTGCTATGTTGCGAACGGGTTGTTGCGGCGAAAGGCCCTACTTCTGCATTGTCTGCTTGACGGGAAAGCTTACGCAATAACGGGTTGGTACAGTCACGTAGGTTGGGTTAGCGGCTTTATGGTTCGACAGGCTCACCACCGACGGACGTAACCCAACAAATCCAGTCCTCAGCACCGACGGATGGGCAGCGCACATTAACACTGGTTTTTGTTGGGTTACGGCGCAAAAATCCGCGCCTAACCCAACCTACATGTCTGCGATGTATGTTTCGAAATTAATAGGTCGTGATACTAGAAAGACCGGCCATCGGATTGCCGAAGCGCTACGCTGCACTACACCAGGGAGCAAATTATGTTCAAGAAGACATGGGCAGCATTAAACCGGCGTTGCGCCACCTGCTCAAGGGTGACGCTGGGTGTGGGGGTCGCTCTGATTGCGTTGTTTGTCGCCGGGCTGTTGAAGGCCGGCGGCGCCGCAGGGCTGGCCTGGACCAACACCGAGAAGTTCTGCATCGGCTGCCCTGAAATGAAAGACAACGCCTACGCCGAGTTCAAGGACACCATACACGACAAAAACCGCAGTGGCGTACGCGCCATCTGCTCTGACTGCCATGTACCGCGTGAGCCGGGTCCCATGCTGGTGCGCAAGGTGGAAGCGACTTTCGAGCTGTACGGTCACTTCATCAGCGGCGTGATTGACACCAAGGAGAAATACCAGGCGCACCGCGCCGAGATGGCGAGAAAAGTATGGATCCGCATGAAGAAAACCGACTCGCTCGAATGCCGCAATTGCCATCATGAGGATGCAATGGACAGTGAGAAGCAGTCCGAGAAAGCCGTGAAACGTCACGCAAAGGGCAAGAGAGAAGGCATGACTTGTATCGATTGTCATTATGGTATTGCGCATCAGGAGCCGGAGGGTCCCGGTCCGCAGGAAATCCAACTGGGCAAGAATAAAAGGTGAAGGGTTTAGGGAAATGAGAAAAGGATGACAAAATGCTGTCGGCTGCATGGCAGTGACTTAATCGTAAACAACAGAAAGGATAAAACATGAAAAAATTGAGCGGCGTGATTCTTTTGGCGGGTTTCTGCGGCGGCATGGCAGAGATCATATGGGTCGCAATCTATGGGGCCATGACGCCAACCAGCGGAATGGAAGTGGCGCGACAAGTCAGCGCGAGCGTGTTTCCGTCGATGACGGATTCATCCGCTGCTGTGCCAGTCGGCATCGCCGTGCATCTGCTACTTTCGCTGTTGCTGGCGGGTATTTTCGCTGTGGCGGTGTGGCTGCCTTTCTCCCGCAAGCTGCGGTTTGTGCAAGCGATGCTGGTTGCTGTGGCTGCGTTGAGCGGTGTGTGGGCCATCAATTTCTTTGTGATCTTGCCGGTGCTCAATCCGGCATTTATCGATCTGATGCCTTATGCTGCGACGCTGTTCTCTAAAGTACTTGTCGGCATCGCCATGGGATGGGGTTTTGCTTATTTGGATGGACGCAAAGCGGAAACGCTAACCTGCGCACGCATGGCCGCAGCTTGATTCTG
>JANONV010000333.1:0-2708 GCA_031421015.1 Gallionella sp.
ATGATGTTGGGTTAAGCGAAAAAGCCGCTAACCCAACCTACAATCAAGGCATTTTTTTCTGTATGATTAGTCACAGGAAAACAGGAGCCGTCAATAATGAAACCTTCCGAACTGCTCGATTCGCACCGCAGCGAAATTTGCCGCATGGTTGAACAAAACCATGCGCGCAATCCGCGCGTGTTCGGTTCCGTGTTGCGAGGCGGTGATACGGACAACAGCGATCTCGACTTGCTGGTTGATCCTTTGCCGGACACCACCCTGTTAAACCTGGGTGCGCTTCAAGTAGAGCTTGAGCAGTTACTTGGCATACCGGTGGACATACTCACGCCGGGCGATCTGCCGGAAAAATTCCGCGCATATGTGCTCAGGGAAGCGATTCCGGTATGACCCAACGCGATTTGCGTCAGGCCGATTATCTCTCCCACATGCTGGGGGCAGCTATGCTGGCGCAAAGCTATGTAGAGGGCATCAATAAAACTGATTTTCTCCACGACAAAAAAACCCAGCAAGCGGTAATCCTGAATATCATGGTGATCGGCGAGGCCGCCACCAAATTGGCTGACGAATATCCAGAATTTGTTTCAAGATTTCCGCAAGTACAATGGAAAAGCATGCGCGGAATGCGCAACCGCCTGGCTCACGGTTACTTTGACACTAACATGGATGTCGTATCGGAGACCGTCAGGCAGGCGTTGCCTGAACTTGAGGGTCAAATTCGTCAAATTCAACAAGCCCTGTGAACCCCGCCAAACGCCGCGAAATATTCCTGCGCCTGCAAGCAGCCAACCCGCATCCCACCACCGAGCTGGAATATTCCACGCCGTTCGAACTGCTGGTCGCGGTGATACTCTCGGCGCAGGCCACCGATGTCAGCGTGAATGCCGCGACGCGGCATCTGTTTCCGACCACCCATACCCCGCAGGCAATACTCGCGCTCGGCGAGGAAAAGTTGCGCGAATATATCCAGCGCATCGGCTTATATAAAACCAAAGCAAGGCATGTGATGCAGACCTGCCGTTTGCTGTTGGAACGGCACGGTGGCACAGTGCCACAAAGCCGCAAGGAGCTGGAAGCCTTGCCCGGCGTGGGGCGCAAGACCGCCAACGTGATCCTCAACACCGCGTTCAACCAGCCCACCATCGCGGTGGATACACATATTTTTCGTCTCGCCAATCGCATCGGACTGGCTCCCGGCAAGACCGTGCTGGATGTTGAAAATAAACTGCTCAAGGTTGTGCCGGAAGAATTCAAACACGACGCGCATCATTGGTTGATACTGCATGGCCGTTACGTGTGCCAGGCGCGCAAATCGAAATGCGGCGCGTGTATCATTAACGATCTGTGCGAGTACAAAGATAAGGAAGCCTGATGTTTTTTGACCCTTCCCGTGACGAAGCACGAAACTTTTTGTTCGAGTCATGGCGCAAACGCAGAGCCGGGGAATTGCTCACGCCGCTGGAAGACCTCGCCGCGCAGCTCATCGCCAAGCATCCAGAATACTTTGCCGTGCTGGAGAATCCGCAACAACATCAGGATCAGGATTACTTGCCGGAACTCGGCGCGACCAATCCTTTCCTGCACCTGATGATGCACCTGACCATCGAGGAGCAGATTTCCATCAACCAACCGGCGGGGATACGCGCGCATTTCGTGCGCTTGACTCAACAACTGGAATCGGAGCACGACGCGCAACATCGCATGATGGAATGTCTCAGCGAAATGATCTGGCAGGCACAGCGCAACCGCACTCAACCGGATGCGGCGATATACCTGGAATGTTTGGAAAGGCAGTAATTCTATTCCGCAATAGAAGCAGAAATAATGCAGGGTGAGTTTACGCACCATTACCCACCGGTGCGTAAACTCACCCGCGGAGTTAGCGTCGTTTGTAATGCAAATTGGAAAATATGAGACTGACTAAAATCACCACCCGTACCGGCGACTCTGGAAGCACCGGCCTTGCCGACGGCACGCGCCTCGGCAAAGACCACGCGCGCATCGCCGCGCTGGGCAGCGTGGACGAACTGAACAGCCAGCTCGGCGTGCTGCTCGCCGAAGAACTGCCGCCCGACATTCGCGCGGTGCTGTTGCAGATTCAGAATGACTTGTTCGATTTGGGCGGCGCGCTGGCGCTGCCCACTCAGGATACGTTCCCGCAAAATAAAATCGCCTGGCTGGATGAGCAGATCGCGCACTACAATGCCGAGCTGCCGCCGCTGCGCGAATTCATCCTGCCGGGCGGCTCACGCGCAGGCGCGTTGTGCCATGTGGCGCGCACCGTGGCGCGCCGAGCCGAGCGCGATCTGGTGGTGCTTGCGCAGGGTGATGTGGTGTCGCAACATGCGCTGCCCTACCTGAATCGCCTGTCGGATCTGTTGTTCGTGCTGAGCCGCTGTATCAACCGGACGCTGGCGGTGACTGAAATATTTTGGCAGCGCGACAAATAGCCGGACCCGATCAGCGAATTTTAAAACCTGATAGAAAGGATTTGCAGATGTTGAGAACCTCACACCTCGGGTTGGCCATCGCGATATTTTTCTGCTATCCGGCAGCCCACGCGGAATCAACCACCAATAGGGCATCTCTAAAAATTCAAAATCCTAAGCCAGGCAAGGCGCGAAAGAAAGTCCGCGCAACCTGTATTAGATATGTAAGCGTTAAACCCGGATAGTCCATTAGAGAATTCGCGTAATTTATCTTGGTGTGTC
>JANONV010000334.1:0-4547 GCA_031421015.1 Gallionella sp.
CCCTGACCTTGTCCAAGTCTTCCTTGGTGATGGCAGGCACTGTGCCCCGCGCTACCCAGCGGTTAAACTTCCAGGCATCCTTTCCCACCCACTCCTTGAACAGCTTCAGGTTTTTCTGGCGTTCTTCGTCCGTGGCGCCGAGGTGTTGGTACATATTACCCGGCTTGCCTTCACTCGCGCTTTTCCCGTCATCGAGCCTTCTCATGAGGGCGCCAGTGTCAGGCCAGACGATGAAAAAAATCAGATTGGTGTAGGTGTCCATTCTCGGCCCCTTGAACTGGGCCGTGAATTTCTTCTTGTTCTCCTCGAAGTCGCCATAATAGGGAGCGTCGGCTCCGTGGCACGCCGCACATTTTGCTTCCATCAGCGGGCTGATGTGCGTGCGGTAGGTGACGTCCTGTGCCAGTGCCGGTGCTGCCAGTGCGATTAACAGTGAAGCTAGTGCGATTGCTCTCATAGCCGATTCTCCTCAAGTTGTGGATCAGTTGCAGCGTTAAGTTTACGATACTTTTGGACGGGACAGGTCACGTTTTCCGTAAGCCCGCATATTTTCTGCATTTTCTCCTCATGCGATGCCTCCACCTGTCAGCGTGAGCAAATGCAGTTTTTAGATTGATGCTAAACTGTTCGCAGGACAAATAAACGGGAGCTTGTATGCTTAAAATTCTGCTACCGGTAGACGGCTCGGAAAACTCTGACCGCGCGGTGCGCCATCTGATCGGCATGAGCGGGCACTGCGGGGCATTGGACATCCACATGGTGAACGTGCAGCCGCCGTTCCTGTATATCGGCCACCTCTAAAAATTCGTTTTCCAGTCTTGATTTCATCTACGAGATATTTTTTTTGGCGGCAGACAAATTTACGGCGAGAAAGCTTTGACCGGTAAGCACTGTCGGCATAGACCGGACGTTTGTCGCCTTTGTCATCCACCGTGTGATCCAGCAGTTCATCGAACACCTGGCTGTCATGTACCGCCGCATCCGTCACCGCGTAGCTTTGTACCCGTTTGTGCTCGTCGTCGACGTTGACGTGGTTCTTGTAACCGAAGTGGGCTTCGTCACCCTTTTTCGCCCAGCGGGCACCCCCGTCTTTTTGTGCCAGCGGTTCGTGAAAGCGCGTAAACAGCTTTTCTGTCAGCGGGTGTTCTGCCAGATGTTCCCGGTATAACCAGACTGTTTTCGCGTCCGGCACTTTGTCTTCCAGGCGCAATCCCAGAAAGCGCATGAATGAAAGCCGGTCACGTATCGGGTATTCGATCTGTTCGTCCGACAGGTTGTAGGTCTGTTGCAGGATCAGGACTTTGAACATGACGACAACATCCCATGGCTTGGCGCCTGCCGCGCTCTTTCTGTGCTTCTCGTGCCGCTGGGACAGGTCGGCGCGAAACGCTTCCCAGTCAATCTCCTTCTTCAGCACCCCCAACGGGTCGCGCATCTGCGTGAGCTTGTCGTGCCGTTCGGCTAAATCAAAAAATCCAGGTTGTCCTTTTCATGGGTTTCCTCTATTAGAGGTGGCCTATACTCCCGCCGTGTTGTATAAAGAAGGGGTCGGAACCATCCCGATGTCTGGCCTGGTTGCGCTTGGTCCGGGCGGTGTAACCCGGCATTAGTGGATTAACAAGGCGTATCGGCACACACCGTGCCCTCGGCGCCACAAAGGAGGCTCTATTATGAAAACAACAACTATCGCAGCAATTGGCGCCGTCATGCTGTATTTCAGTATCTCGGAGCCAGGTTGGTCGGCAGAAGCAACACCCATCACGGTTCCCGATTACTCGCTTAATCGAGTGACCGACAAGATCTATGTCATCTACGGACCCTTCGACCTGCCCAATAGCAAGAATCGTGGATTTCGCAATAATGCCGTCATCGTGCTGACGAGCCAGGGCGTGGTGGTGCTGGACCCGGGCGGCAGCGCCCACGCGGGAGAGAAGGTCGCGGAAAAGATCCGAACCCTCAGCAAGGATCCGATCGTTGCGATTTTCAATTCGCATGCCCACGGCGATCACTGGCTCGGCAATGAAGGTGTGAAGAGGGCTTACCCGCAGGCGGTGATCTACGGTCATCCGGGCATGAAGGCGCTGGTGGCCGGCGCCGAGGGCGACCAGTGGCTCGCGATGATCGAACGACTTACCGAGGGCACCGCCGGTGGTAAAAAGGTCATCGGACCGGACAAGACGGTAAACAACGGTGACGTCATTGTGATCGGCGATACGAGCTTCCGTATCCATCACACGGGTTCAGCGCACACGGACAACGACATCATGATCGAGGTCGTTGACCAAAAGACGTTGTTCACCGGGGACGTCGTGAGAAACGGTGTATTAGGCATTATGGAATCGGACGCAAGCTTCAAGGGGAACATCGCCGCTATCGATTGGATGGCGCAGAAAAAATTCAAACACTACATCCCCGGTCATGGTCTTGCTGGCGGGGTCGAGATGGTGCGGACTTACCGCGCTTATTTGGATAAATTGCTGACGACGGTTAAGAAGTTGTATGCGGAAAACCCGAACCTGAGCGATTACGAGATGAAGCTGGCGGTACTCCAGGCCGTCTCGGCCTATAAGAATTGGGACGGATTCGATTTGAGGCTGGGTTCACACGTCAGCCGCGCCTATCTGGAAGTCGAGGCCGAGGCGTTCTGATGCGACTTGCGCTGGCGTTGACACTTGATGCCGCCGCGGCGTTTTTAGCGCGCGCGGCGAATGTCCCGCGATCGGGAAAATAGCAGGAAAATGGGGTCAGACGTTCGCAGTAACAGCAACACGCTAAGAGCCTGTCCGTCTTTCCATTAAATCCACCAACAACCCGGACTCGCCGAGCGATTAAAGCAACCGGAATACCTGTTTCTAGCTAATATTCAGAGGCGCGTTTAAACGGACTCCGCTCATTCAGCTCATCCACATATCCTGATATCGCATCTGTTTCACGCTGCAAATAATCTTCTATCGCCCGCGCAAACTGCGGGTGCGCCAGCCAGTGCGCAGACCGGGTTATCGCAGGCAGAAACCCGCGTGCCAGCTTGTGCTCGCCCTGTGCGCCACCCTCGAATGTCTTGATGCCGCGCGCGGTAAGCCAACGCCTGCTCCGTCGTGGTCACCGGCGGCTTGAGATTGGGCATGATGATGGCGCGCGCAAACCGCCGTGCCGTGTCGGGGAGCACCGCGGCCATGATGTCACCGTCGCGCAGGTGCAGGTGCCAGTCGTCGGGGCGGGTGAGTGTCAGCGGTATCGCGTTCATATATGCGTCCTCGGTGCTTTTAGAACAATCCTTACGGAACTAACGGTCATGGCGACTTGCGCCACCCCTGATAATGAAACTCGCCATGACCGTTTCCCTCTCCCCAACCCTCTCCCGCAAGCGGGCGAGGGGGCAAACGTATCGCTTCGCGAGTTTCACGCTAAACGCGGCGTGTTGAATTTTTCCGCATCCACAACCTGAAAACCAACCAAGCAAATACCGGGCTTCAGAAACACTTATGCGGCACTATTTATGTCTTTATGTCGCCATGTTTAAGGCCCGCTGCGCTAAGCGAACGCTGCGGTTACGGGGCGGTCTTGATAACGCCCCGCTCGATAATCGTATCGATCTTGGGCGCGAGGTCGAATCGGTGCCGCGCCGCGTCCAATGCCGTTTTCTTGCTGACAAACAGATTGTCATGGCCCAGCAGGTCGGAGAGGCCGCTGCGCTGGAACACCTTCTCGATTGGCGCCTTGAGGCTGCTGAACATCAACTCGACGTTGCTCTCGCGCAAACGCAGGGCAAGCTCGCGCACCTTGTCCTCGCCTGACGCATCTATTTCGTTGATCCCGCTCCCGATCACCAGGATGCCTTTGACCTGCGGATAGCGGGCGAGCACTTCCAGGACACCATCCTCGAATGCGGCGACATTGAGAAAATTGAGCGAGCGGTCGAAGCGCATGGCCACGAAATTCTCCCCCACCGGTTCCAGCCCGTGGGTCTCTACGCCGCCCACCGTGCCATCGGCCTTGATGCCCATCACTTCGACCCGCGGCTTCATGGTGCGCAGCAGGAATATGACCACCGACAGCGCGATCCCGAGCAGGATGCCGTTGGCGATCTGCGGGGCTAACGCCAGCGTCGCCACGAAGGTGACCAAGCCGGCGACGGCATCGCTGCGCTGCACCTTCCAGGCGTGGATCAGCGGCTTGATCCGGATCAGGCTGAACACCGCCACCATCACGATCACGGCCAGCACCGCCTGCGGCAAGTGATACAGGTATTGGGTGAGGAACAGCAGCGTCACCACGACCCCCAGCACGCTGACCACGGCGAACAGGCCGGTCTTGGCGCCTGCCCGCGCGCCCACCGCCGAGCGGGAGAACGAGCCGGACACAACGTAGGACTGGAAGAACGAACCCGCAATGTTGGCAAAGCCCTGCGCGACCAGCTCCTTGTTGGTATCGATGCGCTCGCGGGATTTGGTGATGACTGCGAGTGCCTTGGAGACGGCGGTTGCCTCCATGAACCCGATCAACGCCATCACGAAGGCCGCCGGGAACAATGCCCACATCAAGTCCCA
>JANONV010000335.1:0-6301 GCA_031421015.1 Gallionella sp.
GTAAAAACCCGGCGCGAGTATTTTCACCAGTATCAGCCCGACCAGCCCGACGCTGTAGCCGATCAACGCCCGGCTGGTCATCATGACATCGTGCGCGGCAAACGCGCCGTGCTGAAAGAAGGTCGCCAGCAGCGGTACGGAAATCATGCCCAGCGCCAGCGCGGCGGGCAGGGTCAGCATGATGGTCAGGCGCAAGCCCCAATCCAGCAGCCGGGAATATTCCACCGTGTTGTTCTCGGCATGGCATTTGGAAAGCGACGGCAGCAAGATGGTGCCAATGGCCACACCCAGAATACCGGTGGGGAATTCCATCAACCGATCCGCGTAATACAGCCACGACACGCTGCCCGCCACCAGGAACGAAGCGAAAATGGTATTGATGATCAGGCTGATCTGCGCGACAGACACGCCGAAAACTGCCGGACCCATCTGCCTGATGACGCGCCGCATGCCCTCGTCTTTGAGACTGAAACGTATGCTGGGCAACATGTCGATCTTTTTCAGGAACGGCAGTTGAAACGCCAGTTGCACGATGCCCGCGACGAACACCGCCCAGGCCAATGCCAAGATGGGCGGGTCGAAGTAAGGCGCCAGCCACAGCGCGCCGCCGATAAAGCACAGGTTGAGCAGGATCGGTGCGAAGGCCGGCACCCAGAATTTGTTGTAGGTGTTGAGGATGCCCGCCGCCACCGCGACCAGCGAGATGAAAAAGATATATGGCGAAGTGATGCGCAGCAGTTGCACGGTGAGGTCGAACTTCTCCGTATCCTTGACGAACCCCGGCGCGCTGATATACACCAGTATCGGCGCGGCGATGATGCCGATCAGCGTGACCACAAACAGGATGATCGCCAGCATCGTGGTGACGTGATCGATCATCAATTTGGTCTCGTCGTGCCCGCGACGGTTCTTGTACTCGCCGAAGATCGGCACGAAGGCCTGCGAGAACGCCCCCTCGGCGAACAACCGGCGCAACAGGTTGGGCAGCTTGAACGCGACGAAGAACGCATCCGTCGCCATGCCCGCGCCGAAGATCCGCGCGATCAGCACATCGCGCGCAAAAGCGAGGATGCGCGAAACAAGGGTCAGGCCGCTGATGGTGGCGAGGGATTTGAGTAGATTCATGCTTGGTCGTGGGCTGTTCGCTGTGAACGCCGCGCATCATACCATCGCGCCCAGGCAGACGGCTTGCTCATACCGCCATCCGCAAGCGTCGTCGAATACCTCTAAATTGCTGCGTAGATACCATTCTATTTCAAAAGCCACATAACTCGGTAGGGGCGCGATTTATCGCGCCCTTTTTCTGATGAATGAATAGATCATGGCGCGATAAATCGCGCCTCTACAATGCTTCACTATTGATTGAAAAATTGAATAACATGGCGACACTACCGCACAGCAGGTTTTCGAGATCCCCAACGGTGAAAAATAAAATGCGCCCGGTACACCCGGGAGAAATCTTGCGCGAGGAATACCTCGCACCGATGGGCATGAGCGTCCACGCGCTATCGCTGGCGTTGCGCGTACCTGCCACGCGGTTGCACGAGATCGTCAAGGAACGCCGCTCGATCACACCCGATACGGCATTGCGGCTGGCGCGCTACTTCGGCACGGACGCGCAGTCGTGGCTGAATCTGCAACTGAGCTATGACCTGAAGATCGCCGAAGCCGAGTTGAAAGAGCGCATCGAACGCGAAGTGGAAACGATGGCGACGTAGGCTGCCGCTTTATACTTCACAAACTACCGAACACCGAAACTATCTATATCTTTTGGCATATTGACCAGCAGCCGAGGGCAAGTAAGGTGCGGGTCAGTGACTTGGGGGAATAAACCGTGGTCTGTCCCTCATGGCACTGTGTCCCTCATGGCACTGCGGAATTTAATCTGAACCCGATCCCCTTAATCCCAGAGCAGGTTGAACATGGTGCGCACGCCGAGTTCGTAGGATGGGTTGAGCAACGCGATACCCATCGCTTGTATTCCAATTGTTGGGTATCGCTACGCTCCACCCAACCTACATCAACCATCCAAAACCACAGGGGCGGGCTCGAACAATCCCCGCATCAACCGCCTAACCGCCTGTCCCCGCAAAAAGATTTGCAAAAATAGGCGTAAGTCACTAGAATGCGCGCCTTTCCGTCGCACCGAATTTCTCAAGGAGCAGTCATGGCAAATACCGCACAAGCCCGCAAGCGTGCCCGTCAAGCAGTTAAACAGAATGCTCATAACAGCAGCCTGCGCTCTGAATTGCGCACGGCGGTCAAGAAGGTGATCAAGGCGATTGAAGCGGGCGACAAGGCTGCTGCCGCAGCCGTTTACCAAACTTCCGTCAGCGCTGTGGATCGCATCGCCGACAAGAAGATCATTCACAAGAACAAGGCCGCTCGCCACAAGGGTCGCCTGTCTGCGGCCATCAAGGCAATGGCGTAAACGCCCCCAGTTACAAACGCATAGCCGAATTGATTTACCGCTAACAAGCCGACAGCGATGTCGGCTTGTTTGCTTTGTAGTCTGGGATAAGTGCCCTCTCCCCCTGCCCCTCTCCCGCGAGCGGGCGAGGGGATTGAAAACCGGTTTCAGTCATTGTTTCCCTTGCCTAGACGGGGCTGTTAGGCTCAATATACGCCCCCTGTTGTGGCTGAACGGCGATGAGTCCGCCGTCTTGTTTTTAGAGGTCTGTATGTCACATGTGATGAACACTTACGCCCGCCTCCCCGTCGCCTTTGTGCGCGGCGAAGGTGCTTGGCTATGGGATAGCGAAGGCAAACGCTATCTGGACGGGCTGGCCGGCATCGCCGTGAACACCCTGGGACACGCGCATCCGCGTTTCACCGCCGCGCTCGGCGAACAAATCGGCAAGCTGATCCACTGCTCCAACGTCTATCAGGTGAACGGGCAGGAACTGCTCGCCGACAAACTGTGCAAGCTGGCTAACATGCAGGAGGTGTTTTTCTGCAATTCCGGCTGCGAGGCGAACGAAGCCGCGATCAAGCTGGCGCGCATGTACGGTCACCAGCAGGGTATCGAATCCCCCGCCATCATCGTGATGGAAAAAGCCTTCCACGGACGCACGCTGGCGACTCTTTCCGCCACCGGCAACCGCAAGGTGCAGGCCGGATTCGAGCCGCTGGTCAGCGGTTTTGTGCGCGTTCCTTACAACGACCTGGATGCGATCCGTCAAGTCGCCCAGCACAACAGCAATGTGGTTGCGGTGTTCGTCGAGCCGATCCAGGGCGAAGGCGGAATACGCACGCTGGACACCACTTATCTGCAACAACTGCGGCAGATCTGCGACGAACAAAACTGGCTGCTGATGCTGGACGAGGTGCAATGCGGCATCGGCCGTACCGGCAAGTGGTTCGCCTATCAGCACGCGGGCATCCTGCCGGACGTGATGACGCTGGCCAAAGGGCTGGGCTCGGGCGTGCCAATCGGCACTTGCCTGACTGCCGGCAAAGCCACAGGGACTTTCCAGCCGGGCAATCACGGCTCGACGTTCGGCGGCAATCCGCTGGCGTGTACGGCCGGTCTGACCACGCTGAATATCATCGAGCAGGATAAATTGATGGCGCATGCCGATAAGCTCGGCCGGTTCCTGCGCGAAGGTTTCGCCACCGCCTTGCAAGGCGTGAATGGCGTCAAAGAGATACGCGGGCAAGGGCTGATGATAGGCATCGAACTCGGCAAGCCTTGCGGCGACCTGGTCAAACTGGCTCTCGCCAAGGGACTGTTGATCAACGTGACGGCCGACAGCGTGATACGCCTGCTGCCGCCGCTGGTCATGTCGCAAGACGAAGCGCAGTTGTTGTTGAATATTTTGTGCCCGCTGATTAAAGAATTTTTGAAATCCTGACCGGAAACGAATCATGTCAGCCCAGCCCATGTCAATAAAGCAACCTTCACCGGTAAAACACTTTTTACAGTTCAAGGATTTCACCCGCGAGGAGTTTGAATATCTGTTCGAGCGCACCCGCATCATCAAGCAGAAATTCAAGGCCTATCAACAGTATTGGCCGCTGACCGATCGCACCCTGGTGATGATCTTCGAGAAGGCCAGCACGCGCACGCGCCTGTCGTTCGAAGCCGGAATGCAACAACTGGGCGGCTCGGCAATTTATCTTAATACGCGCGATTCACAACTCGGTCGCGGCGAGCCGGTGGAAGACGCGGCGCAAGTTATCTCTCGCATGAGCGACATTGTGATGATCCGCACTTTCGAACAATCCATCATCGAACGCTTCGCCGCGCATTCGCGCGTGCCGGTGATCAATGGCCTGACCAACGAATATCATCCGTGCCAGATACTCGGCGACATTTACACGTTCATCGAACAGCGCGGCTCGATCAAAGGAAAGACCGTGGCGTGGATCGGCGATTCCAACAACATGTGCAACACCTGGCTGCAAGCGGCGGAAATACTGGATTTCAACGTGCATGTCTCGACTCCGCCCGGCTACGAAGTCGAGCCGGAACGCGCCGGACTGTTCGGCGAGGATCACTATGAGGAATTCGCCGACCCGATGCAAGCCGCGCGCGGCGCGGATCTGGTGACCACCGACGTATGGACCAGCATGGGCTTCGAGGCGGAGAACGAAGAACGCATGAAAGACTTCGCCGACTGGCAGGTGGACGAAGACATGATGCGCGTTGCCGCAACAGACGCGCTGTTTATGCACTGCCTGCCCGCGCATCGCGGCGAGGAAGTCGCAGCCGGAGTCATCGACGGCCCGCAAAGCGTGGTGTGGGATGAAGCGGAGAACAGATTGCATGTACAAAAGGCTCTGATGGAATATTTGCTGTTGGGGAAAATAGGTAACTAAACATGTAGGGTGGATAAGCGTAGCGCATCCGCCTTTTCGAGCAGGCACGGTGGATGCGCTACGCTTATCCACCCTACGAATGAGATGAATTGAAATGAGCGAAATCAAAAAAGCCGTCCTCGCCTACTCAGGCGGACTCGATACCTCGGTCATCCTGAAATGGTTGCAGGACACGTATAAATGCGAAGTGGTCACCTTCACCGCCGACATTGGACAGGGTGAGGAATTGGAACCGGCGCGCGCCAAGGCTCTGAAAATGGGCATCAAACCGGAAAATATATTCATCGACGATATGCGCGAGGAATTCGTGCGCGATTTCGTGTTCCCGATGTTCCGCGCCAACACCGTGTACGAAGGCGAATACCTGCTCGGCACCTCGATCGCCCGCCCATTGATCGCCAAGCGCTTGATCGAAATCGCCGCTAAAACCGGCGCACAGGCGATCTCACACGGCGCGACCGGAAAAGGCAACGATCAGGTGCGTTTCGAGCTGGGTGCTTACGCGCTGAATCCGAACATCAAGGTCATCGCGCCGTGGCGCGAATGGGATTTGCTGTCGCGCGAAAAACTCATGGCTTATGCAGAGAAGCACAGCATCCCGGTGGAAATGAAGCACAAGCAGGGCGGTTCGCCGTATTCGATGGATGCCAACCTGTTGCATATTTCGTTTGAAGGTCGTCATCTGGAAAACCCCGCCGCTGAAGCCAAAGAGAGCATGTGGCGCTGGACGGTATCGCCGGAAAATGCGCCGGATGCCCCGGAATATCTGGACATCGAATTTGCACAAGGCGATATCGTGGCGCTCAATGGTAAACTCATGTCACCCGCCAACATTCTGGCCAGACTTAATGAGCTGGGCGGCAAGCACGGCATCGGCCGCCTCGATCTGGTGGAGAACCGCTACGTCGGCATGAAATCGCGCGGCTGTTATGAAACGCCGGGCGGAACCATCATGCTCAAGGCGCATCGCGCCATCGAATCCATCACGCTGGATCGCGAAGTCGCGCACCTCAAGGATGATCTGATGCCGCGTTACGCCAGCATGATATACAACGGCTACTGGTGGTCGCCGGAACGCCACGCATTGCAAACCCTGATCGACCATACCCAGCAAACCGTCAACGGCTGGGTGCGCGTCAAGTTGTACAAGGGCAACGTGATCGTGGCCGGACGTGATTCCAAAACCGACTCGCTGTTCGACCCAACCATCGCCACCTTCGAGGATGACAAGGGCGCATACGACCAGAAGGACGCGGCAGGATTCATCAAGCTGAACGCGTTGCGGCTGCGCATCGCGGCGAATTTGCGCAACCGCAAATAATTGGAGCGCGGGCGTCTCGCCCGCATGCGGGCGTGACGCCCGCGCTCCAATTATTTGCGGTTGGGCAAATTCGCCGCGATGCGCAGCCGCAACGCGGTCGGCTTGATGAATCCTGCCGCGTCGTTCTGGTCGTATGCGCCCGTGTCATCCTCGAAGGTG
>JANONV010000336.1:0-6205 GCA_031421015.1 Gallionella sp.
GATCTGATAACGCACATTCAGATTAATCACCTGGTAGCTTGGCAACGTGACTGGCGCAAAGGTGTTGATGTCGCCATCCTGGCGCGAGCCGCTGTATTGCAATTCTATGCCAGCTTCCAATGCATTGACTTGCTGCGATAGCGCGAAATTTGCAAACTTCTTGGCGCGGCGTGGCAATACTTTACCAGTCGCGACATCACGCGGATTTTGCAGCGTCACGTGGGCTTTCACATGGGTATCGCCAAACTCGCCTGCATAGCCCAACTCCGTACCGTCAATACGCGCTTGGTTGATATTCACCAATAAAGGAAATTGATAAGCGATAAGATCGCGGATGCGGTTATCGAAATATACTGCGTCAACGTGCTGTCCGCCCGAGGCATAACGCAAACCGATTTCACGGTTATTCGCCCGTTCTGGGCGCAGATTCGGATTGCCGCCCCAAGTGGGCCGATACAAATCGTTGAAGGAGGGCGCTCTGAAGGCGTTACTCACGCTCGCGGTAGCTCGCCAACCATCTGCCAACGACAAACCGTACCCGAGCAATCCGGTATTAGCCGTACCGAAATCCGAGTAGCGATCCTGGCGCAGATTGAATTGCACCTGCTGCGCGCCGTATTCGCCCACGTAGCCGCCCAGCAAGCTGTTCACTGTGCGTTGTGTCTGCGTGTAAGGGTTGGGGGTGGCAATATCCTCTACCGATATTGACTGCCCCAAACGCTCTAATGCCAAATTCAGTTTCTGGGTATCTGCAACAGTTAATTCGTTTTGCCATGTCAATTGCTTATTGGCAGTCCTTAAACGACTTTGCTGAACCGCATTTTTGTAGTCGCGGGCATTATCTGTGCCGCGCGCCAGGCTCAAGCGGCTCTGCCAAGCATCGGTCAGGCGATTATCCGAAGCGATTGAAATTTTCCCGATATTGGCGAGCGAATTATGTTGATCCGCAGGCAAGTTACCCCAAGTCCCACTTTTGTCATATGAGCTATCGCCGCGCGTACTGAACAGCGAAGCCGACAATTGATGGTCGGCGTTAAAAGCCTGTTTTACTTGCGCATTGAAAGTCGTGTTGTCATAGCCGTCTTTATCGGGGTTAGCCGTTGGTGCAATACTGGTATTGATCGCCGACACACCGTCGGTTTTGACCTTGCCTGCATTCACGCTAAACGAAGTCGCATCCGCGCTGCCCGAAAATCCAGCCGACAGACGTTTTGTGCCATGACTGCCCAAACCGGCACTGGCATTGAACGCTGGCGCGCCGCGCCCGCGCTTGGTGAAGAGCTGGATCACGCCGCCGATGGCTTCCGAACCATACAGGCTGCTGACGTTGCCGCGCACTACTTCGATGCGCTCTATGCTGTCCAGCATGATATGTTCAAGCGCGGTCGTCCCGGTTGTGGCGGAATTGATACGCACACCGTCCAGTAACACCAGCACATGACTGGAATTGGTGCCGCGCATGAAAATGCTGGACTGCTTGCCCATCCCGCCGCTTTGCACCACCTCGACCCCCGCCACAGAACGCAACAAGGTTGGAACGTCTGCCGCTCCGGATTTGCGAATATCCTGTTCGCTCAGCACGGTGGTGTCGGCGATGGTTTTATCAAGTGACTGCGGCATACGCGTAGGCGTAACGATCACTAATTCCATCGGTGGTTCGGCATAAGCGGCAATGGGAAATGAGATCGCACCGAATAGTGCAATCGTAAATAGTTTTTGTTTCATTTTCGTTTCCTGAGTAAGTTCCAAGCGTCCCCGTTGGAAAATTAATAATCAGGAAATATGACAAGCAGAGAAACCAGAATACGAACTGCGCTAACGTTCACATGTATCCTGATGCGCCGCCCGCAGCATCTCCTGTCCATCACTCTCAGGCCGGTATCCGGGCTCACAAGTCTTGATTCACCGCCTTCCCATGATCGCTCACAGTGGCACACTGGCAAATCCGCACTCGCTTACCGTTGCGGGAGCAGCTCAGGCATAGGAAAATATTTCCGCACCTGCTTCCCGTTTAACTCATCTGCACGCAGACGAGCACCTCAAAGCGGCGCGCACTTTACCACAAACATCTTGCGCCCTATAAAACATGATATCCCCGGAACCTACAAACCGCTTGCATAAGCCCGCCTTACCGATTGACTTATCAACACTTTTCAAATTATAGTCAGCGCATGGAAAACGAATTGGACGCACTGGAGGGAAAACTTGCGCAACTGATACAAGTCAGCGGCAAGTTGCGTGCGGAAAATCATCAGTTGCGCCAAGAGTTAGCGCACGCTCTCAGCAGCAGTCGCCAATACGGCGACAAAATGGAAAGCGCAAAAGCCCGCCTGGAAAAGCTGCTCATCACTCTCCCCGAAGATCAAACATGAACGACACCACCAAAACCCTGGACATCAAGATTCTCGACCGGGAATTGCGTGTCGCCTGTCGCGATGAAGAGCGCGGGGAATTGCTTGATGCCGTTGCCTATCTGGACAAAAAAATGCGCGAGATTCGCGACGCCGGCAAAATCGCCAGCGTCGAGCGTATCGCCCTGATGGCCGCGCTCAACATCACCCACGAACTACTTTCCGTAAAGGTTGGGAGAGGATTTGACCTCGCCGACTTTAAGCGTAGAATGGACGTCATGCAGGCAGCGATCGATGCGGCGCTAGCCGACCAGGAAAAGCTGTTTTAGTACGCTGTAGCAGCTTAAAACCAACCCCCCTCAGTCCCCCCTTATCAGGGGGAAGCTTAGCTCCTCCCCTGTTTCTCCCCCTGACAAGGGGGGTGGGGGGTTGGGGAGGCCGGAAGGGGTTGGTGCTTAAGGTGTTGCGGGTCAAGTTGTTTCAGGTTTGTCCCCTGCGGTGTTCGATAGACCTATAATTCTTTGAACCAATAAGCTTAGGCTTAGGCTGCGACCCTTGATGTTACTGTTGTGCGCGTTCCCATCGGATTTATCCGGCTGGCGGATGTGCCTGATGTGACTGGGAAGCGGCTCTCTTGAACCCAGGTTCAAGATGCTGGGTCAACGGCACAGGCGGGGGGCTTTATTTTACATAGCGACATAAATCTACTGCGCGACTCTGGGGCGGGGTCGGGCGGTGCTCGCGCTCCTCACAAACTGATGTGTATGCTGCGGGCGCTACGCTCCGGCCTCCCCCACCCCAGAGCCGCTCGCTACGATTTCTGTCGCTATGTATAAAAAATGCGGCTCAGGCCGCATTTTCTTTTGGGTGACGAGTCATGAGATTCTGGTTGATGAAATCCGAACCCTCCGATTGCAGCATCGACGACCTTGCCGCGCTGCCCGACCAGACCGTTGCATGGTACGGCGTGCGCAACTATCAGGCGCGCAACTTCATGCGCGACCAGATGGAAGTCGGCGACGGCGTGCTGTTCTACCACTCCAACTGCAAGGAGCCGGGCATCGCCGGCATCGCCAAGGTCAGCAGCACCGCCTATCCCGACACCACCCAATTCAAGCGCACCGGCAAATACTTCGACGCCAAGGCCACGCCGGAACAGCCGCGCTGGTTCAATGTGGATGTGCGACTGGTGCAGAAGATCGCGCTGATCACTATCGGCGAATTGCGCCGGCATCCCGAACTGTCGCGGATGCGCACCCTGCAAACCGGCAACCGCCTGTCCATCACCCCGCTCGATCCAACCGAGTGGGATTTCATTATCAAAAAATTGGCGCAAAGCTGACATGGAATGGCTGGTAGCCTATCTGGCCCTTGGCGCATTCGTCGGTTTTTTTGCCGGATTGTTCGGCATCGGCGGCGGACTGGTAATGGTGCCGGTATTGAGTTTTATGTTTGAGGCGCAACATTTCAGCGCACAAAATAATTTGCATCTTGCTCTGGGCACGGCGATGGCCGCGATCTTCTTCAGTGCGGTGTACAGCGCGCGCACCCATCACGGTTATGGCGCGGTCAATTTTACCGTCGTATCTGCCATGACACCCGGCCTGCTGATCGGCACGGGCATGGGTACTGTGTTCGCCAGCCGCGTCTCACCCGTTTATCTGACCCTGTTTTTCGCGCTGTTCGTATATTTCGCCGCCGCGCAGATGCTGCTGAATCTCAAACCCAAATCCACCCGGCAATTGCCTGGCCGCGTCGTCATGACACTAGCCGGTGTTGGCATAGGCGCGATCAGCAGCCTGGTCTCTATCGGCGGCGGAACCCTCAGCGTGCCTTTTATGCTGCGCCACAACGTGTCGCTGCAACACGCCATCGGCACGTCCGCCGCGCTCGGCCTGCCCATCGCCATCGGTGGTACCATCGGATATATTGTTACCGGAATGGGGCTGGACACATTACCGCGGTACTCCATGGGCTTTGTCTATCTCCCGGCACTGGTTCTGCTCGCTGCCGGCAGCATGCTGACCACTCCGCTCGGCGCGAAAGCCACACACCGCCTGCCGATCAAATTACTGCGCCGAGGCTTTGCGGGGTTGCTGTTGGTGTTGGCGACCATGATGCTGTTGAAGCTGGTGAATTAGCATGAATTTTTTTGTTGGCCCTCTGCCATGACACACTATTTCAAACCACGCGTTGTGATTCTGGCCAGCGCCGGATTATTGGTGATTGCGCTGATTGCGTTCAGTTTGCGTGCGCCCGGCGATAAGCAGCCCGAGCCGATCGCTGCGGCCAAATCGGCGCTGACGGTAAACACGACGCAACCCCAGAGCGCTATCTTGCCGCTCAGGATCAGCGCCAACGGCAACGTCGCCGCCTGGCAAGAGGCCAGCATCGGCGCCGAAGCCAATGGCTTGCGCCTGGTCGAGGTGCGGGTCAATGTCGGTGATGTGGTCAAACGCGGACAGGTATTGGCCGCCTTCGCTTCCGACACGGCGCAGGCCGATGTGGCGCAAGCGCATGCTGCGGTGGCTGAGGCTGAAGCCACGCTGGCTGAGGCGGCCGTCAATGCAGAACGTGCGCGCAGACTGCAACCCAGCGGCATCATGAGTGCGCAGCAGATCAATCAGTATCTAACCGCCGAGCAGACCGCTCGGGCGCGGCTGTCCGTCCAGCAGGCCGCCGCCGTAGTGCGACAACTGCGCTTGCAACAAACGCGGGTGCTGGCGCCCGACCACGGTGTGATCTCGGCGCGCAGCGCCACGGTAGGCGCTGTGCTGCCGGGCGGGCAGGAGCTATTCCGCATGATCCGCCAGGGTCGGCTGGAATGGCGCGCTGAGGTTTCATCCGCCGAACTGGTGCTGTTAAAACCCGGTATGCGCGTGAGTGTCACTGCGGCCAACGGGATTCCAATCAAAGGTACGCTGCGCAAAATCGCCCCCACCGTTGACGTGCAAACACGCAACGGTCTGGTGTATGTTGATTTGCCGTCGCCGGGCAATATCAAGGCCGGCATGTTCGCGCGTGGTGAATTCGAAATCGGCAGCAGTCAGGCGTTGACGCTGCCTCAGAGCGCGGTGTTGCAGCGCGACGGTTTCAGCTACGTGCTGCGCGTGGGTGCGGATTCCAGGGTGAGCGAGGCCAAGGTCAACGTCGGCCGTCGTGTCGGCGAGCGCATCGAGATTACCGGCGGGCTGGATGCAGCGGCGCGCGTGGTCGCAGCAGGCGGCAGCTTCCTGGCTGACGGCGATACGGTGCGGGTGGTCGACACCGTGATAATAAAATCGGCGGCAATAAAGCCTGCGGCAGCAAGCGCTACCACAATCACCAAGTGAGGCCTGCCCGATGAATGTCTCCGCCTGGTCCATCCGCAATCCGATTCCGGCAGTGCTGTTATTCATCATGCTGACGCTGTTCGGCCTGATGAGTTTCAGGGCGATGAAAATACAAAACTTTCCTGACATTGATCTGCCCACCGTGACGGTGACCGCTTCGCTGCCCGGCGCTTCGCCGGCGCAACTGGAAACCGAAGTGGCGCGCAAGATCGAAAATTCGATGGCCGCGCTGCAAGGCGTGAAGCACATTTATACCAAAGTGCAAGACGGCACGGCCATCATCACTGCCGAGTTCCGCTTGGAGAAGCCTACCCAGCAGGCGGTGGACGATGTGCGCGACGCGGTGTCGCGGGTGCGCTCCGATTTGCCCGGCGATCTGCGCGATCCGGTCATCTCCAAGATGGAGTTGGCGGGCGCGCCCATCCTCACTTACACCGTGGCTTCCGTCCGCATGGATGACGAAGCGCTGAGCTGGTTCGTGGACAATACCGTAACCAAGTTGTTGCTCGGCGTGCGCGGTGT
>JANONV010000337.1:0-2415 GCA_031421015.1 Gallionella sp.
TAATAAGTTTGCTTTTTCTGGTGTTGTTAGCCGCGCTGGGGTGGTTCTGGTTCGACAGTCTGCGCGCCCTTGAAATCGCCAGGAATGCGGCAAAACTTGTCTGCAGCGATGCGAACGTGCAGTTTCTCGACGACACGGTCGTCAACATCGCGCTGGCGCTGGTGCGCGGCCAGTCCGGGCGCAAGGTGTTGCGCCGCACCTATCGTTTCGAATTCAGCGAGACCGGCGACACCCGGCTTGAAGGACGGCTGATCCTGCTGGGCGACAAGATCGAGTCGGTAACGATGGAGCCGTATCGGATATTGCCCTGAACAAATGCCAGCAACAGCATTATGGAAGTGCTGAATAAGTCCGTTCGTGGTGAGTGTTTCCCGTTCGCTCCTTCGATACACCGCGCTACGCGCGGCACTCAGGACGAACGGGAAATGTATCGAACCATAGTTAGGACTTATTCAGCGCTTCCTGATCAAAAATCAAGCGGCTTGCCTTCGGACAGTTCGATCCATCCCTTGATCGCGCGATAAAGCACCCAGACTGCAGTGCCCATCAATATCAGATAACCCACAAACACGACAATGAGCAGGACACCGATGCAACTCCACAGCAAGCCGAACCAGAAGGTGCGTATCTGCCAGCGGAAGTGCGACTCCAGCCAGGTCCCCTCTACATCTTTGCGCTTGACGTAATTGATGATGACCCCGGCGAGGAAGGTCAAGCCGACGAAGAACGCGGCGATCTGCAGCCCATAGACGATCGCGGTCAGCCGCTTGAGCGATGCCTGATCGGGGAGCGTTTGCCCGCTGGCGACAGGTGGCGACTCATGCTCCATCTAGCGAGCGCCCCGTTGCTCCAGCAGCGATGCCGTTTCGGTATCCTTCCTTTCCCGAGCGAGCTTGAGCGCCTGTGAGCTCGGCACAGCGCCGTGATCAAGCAGCAGTTGCACCATTTGCGTATCCCGGTTCATCACGGCCGCCACCAGCGGTGTGAAGCCATCCGCGCCGGGCTTGTCCACCCACCAGCCCAGATCGAGAAGCTGCTTGACTGCATCTTTGTCACTGCGCAACACGGCAGTCATGACATCGTTATATTTCGGCCTGATTACCCTGGACTCCGTGTCGGGCGCGAAAGCCATGGCTGGCGCGGGTTCGGGAAGCACGGTGGGTGCTTGTTGTGAAACTTCCCGGCTCATTACCGGAGCTTCAGACTGGCTGTCCATCGGCTCAGACATCTTTACAGCCTCAGGTTTCTTCGCCGCTGATTTCCGAACGCTGGACGCAGGTTTCACCGGTTCTGCGGCTGGTTCTTTAATCGGCTCCGGGGCAGCGGTGGTAACGGCTGCTTTTGGCTGCGTGGCAAGCGCAGGCTCCGGCTTAGGCGTTGTAACCACAGCCGATGCAGCCGCCAACCCCTTGGTAGCTGGTGGATTGGCAGGTAACGTGGGTTTTGTGGCTTTCTGTATAGCGGCCTCGTCTTGCTGCTGCGGTAGATACACGTAGTAGAAATAGGCAGCACCGCCGACCGCAAAGACAAGCGCGCCCACCGCTGCAAAAACTCTTTTGTTTCCTTGCATGTAACCTCCTTATGGCATCCAACTGAAAGTGGCCTACTGCTGCGCATAATCTTTTCGTACCGGAAAGTTACACGCTTGGCAACCAATGGTCAACAACCACAAGCATCATCCGGAACCCAACAAAACGTCGAGCCACTTTTTCCAGCGCCGGTATTTATCCAACAGCGCAGCGGCATCGTGCGCCTTCGATATTCGTTGGCTTGCTCGGTGCGTTTCTCTGGGCGGTTCTCTGGGGCTTGCCGGCGACATTCCGGCTGCGAGCTGCGCGGCACCCTGCAGGCTGGCATCAACCTGCGGCAAGCGGTAGACATCGAATGGCACGCACCGGGCGATGCCCTGCTGCAAGCAGGTCAACTCGGATAAGCCGCCCGAAAGATAGACGCGTTCTATGGCGGACTCGCGATGAAACTCCTCCAGTATCCGCGCCACGCGAAATATGACGGCTTCCAGCAACAGTGCGGCAATGCGGCGTTGCGGCAAATGTTCGGTCGGCTCAGAAAACCGGATACCAAGATCAGTGCGGAAATAAGGTGCGCCCAGACCGCTGGGTTCCGCAATACAAAATATTTCATCTACTGCGAAATCTTCGACCCGGCATCCACTCACCGGATAGGGGGCGAGCGCGGCGGCGACGGAATTGAGCGTGCCTTCGATGGCGAAATGGGCATGTTGCGCGCTGTCCCGATAAACCAGGGTTTGCAGGTAGCCTTTTGATGCGGTCTGTTCGCCTGACAGGTAGCGCACGACGAAGCAGCCAGTGCCGAGATTGGCCAAGGCTTCCGCGCTATCCTCGCTGACGCTGGCGATCAGCGCGGCGGACTGGTCGCCGACACTGGCTTGCAAAA
>JANONV010000338.1:0-2745 GCA_031421015.1 Gallionella sp.
TCCGGCCAACTGGTGCCACAAGACCCGCACGACGAACCCGCCTCGGCCCTGCTGGCGCGCATTCAGGCAGAGCGGGTTGCCGTTGCCGCCAAGCCGCGCAAGAATTCAACCGGTAACACGTTGTTACCGGTTGGAATTGCCCCTTTGGCATCCATGAGCGAGGAGTCCTGACCATGCAGCCCCAGCCAGCCATCTTTGAAGAGCATGAAATCCGCCGTGTATATGACGAGGAAACGGAAACCTGGTGGTTTTCGGTGGTGGATATTATTCAGGTGCTTACTCAGCAGCCTGATTTCCAGACCGCCAGAACCTATTGGAAAGTGCTGAAGAACAGGCTGGGCAAGGAAGGCAGCCAACTGGTTACAAATTGTAACCAGTTGAAAATGACCGCAGAGGACGGCAAGCAGCGGCTCACCGACGTAGCCACTGCCGAAACCTTGTTGCGTTTGGTGCAGTCGGTACCCAGCCCCAAGGCCGAGCCGATCAAGCTGTGGCTGGCGAAGGTGGGCTACGAGCGGATGCAGGAGATGGCTGACCCCGCCCGTTCGCTGGATCGCGCCCGTGAGACCTGGCAAAAATACGGACGCAGCGAGAAGTGGATACAGCAGCGCATGACCGGGCAGGAGACGCGCAACAAGCTGACCGATTATTGGAAAGGGCACGACATCAAGGAGGGCGAGGAATACGCGATCCTGACCAACATCATTCATCAGGAATGGGCCGAGGTGGATGTGAAGGCGCATAAGGCGATGAAGGGTTTGAAGTCGCAAAACCTGCGCGACCACATGAGCGAAGCCGAGCTGATCTTTACCGCGCTGGCGGAGCTTGCTACACGCCAGATCGCCGAGGGCATGGAGGCCACAGGCATGAATGAGAATGAGGCTGCGGCGAAAACTGGCGGTGGCATTGCGAAGAAGGCACGGCTTGAACTGGAGGGCAAGACGGGCAAGCGGGTCGTTTCGGCAGAAAATTATTTGCTTCCGGCGAAGAAAAAATTGGCGAACAAATGAAGCCGTCATCCCCGAATGTTTTTTATCGGGGATCCATGGTTTGGGTCGGTTAGAAGCTGGATTCCCGATCAGAACCGCCTCGGGAATGACGGGGGTTGGAAACGCTTCGGGAATGACGGGGCGGAATCACTTCGGGAATCGCGGGTTAACTAAGGCGGCGTAATGGAGAAACAACCTGCGGTTTATATTCTGGCGAGCGGATATAACGGTACTTTGTATATCGGTGTAACCAGTAATTTGATTCAGCGCATCTGGCAGCACAAGAATGATCTGGTTGAAGGGTTTACAGAGAAGTACGGGGTTCACATGCTCGTTTATTACGAGCTCCATGAACAGATGCTGTCAGCGATTGAGCGAGAGAAGCAACTCAAGAAATGGAACAGGCAATGGAAAATAGATTTGATCGAAAAGACGAACCCAACATGGAAAGATTTGTGGGAAGAATTGGTGTGATCCGTGTTGTCAGTCCCGCGAAGGCGGGAATCCATTCAATTGAAAGGCTGGATTCCCGCCTGCCCCCCGCCTTCGCGAGGGTGACAGGGAATGACGGGCATAATTTTCAGAATGACGGCTTATTCAGGGCTAAAGCATGAACGCAACCGCATCCATCGTTTCCAAGGTCTGGAGTTTTTGCACCACGTTGCGCGACGACGGCGTGGGCTATGGCGACTATCTGGAGCAGCTCACTTATCTCATTTTCCTGAAAATGGCGGATGAGTACAGCCAGCCGCCGTATAACCGCGAGGTGGGCATTCCCGCCGAATACAACTGGCAGAGCCTGAAGGCCAAGCGCGGAGCGGAGCTGGAGGTGCATTACGTGACGCTGTTGCGCGAGCTGGGCAACAAGCCGGGGATGCTGGGGACGATTTTTACCAAGGCGCAAAACAAGATTCAAGATCCCGCCAAGCTGTATCGTTTGATCGATATGGTGAATGAAACCGAGTGGGTGACGATGGGCGCGGATGTGAAGGGCGACATCTACGAGGGCTTGCTGGAACGCAACGCGGAAGATACCAAGTCCGGTGCGGGGCAGTACTTCACGCCGCGCGCCTTGATCCGCGCGATGGTGGAGTGCGTGCGACCCGAGCCGAGCAAGACCATCGCCGATCCGGCCTGCGGCACGGGTGGATTTTTTCTGGCGGCCTATGACTTTCTGGTAACTGCACACCAGATGGACAAGACGCAGAAGGCGTTTCTCAAGCACGAAACGTTCAATGGTAACGAGATCGTGGCGGGTACGCGCCGCCTTGCCTTGATGAATATGTTTTTGCACAACATTGGCGAGATCGACGGCGACAGTATGGTGTCGCCCAACGATGCACTCGTAGCCGATAGCGGTAAACGCTACGACTATGTGCTGGCGAATCCGCCGTTCGGCAAGAAGAGCTGGATGAGCTTCACTAACGATGAAGGCGAACAGGAAAAAGATGATCTAACCTACAACCGCCAGGATTTCTGGGCGACCACGTCCAACAAGCAGCTCAATTTTGTGCAGCACATCCGCACCATGCTGAAGACCACCGGACGCGCGGCCGTGGTGGTGCCGGACAATGTGCTGTTCGAGGGCGGCGCGGGCGAGACGGTGCGCAAGAAGCTGTTGGAAACTACCGAGCTGCACACCATCCTGCGCCTGCCCACCGGCATCTTCTACGCCAACGGCGTGGCCGCTCCTGCGCATCCATGCGCCTGCGGCATTCGTGCGTCCATGCACAGCAAAGGCGAATGTGCTGTTCTT
>JANONV010000339.1:0-2513 GCA_031421015.1 Gallionella sp.
GGTGTTGAGGTCAGTGTTGTTGGAACCAGTGTCGATGCAGCCAGTAGCTTAGCCATTAGCTCAACTGGGGATAAACAGCATCCGGCTAATTTCGGCCGACTGTGTTCTAAAGGCGCGGCTTTAGCGGACACGCTGGATCACGACGGGCGCTTACTTTATCCCATTGTCGATGGCCGACGCGCTGCGTGGGATGTTGCGCTGGATCGTGTCGCTGACGGCTTCAAAAGAATCATCGCCGAACATGGCCCGGATGCCGTGGCGTTCTATGTTTCCGGGCAACTGCTGACCGAGGATTATTACGTCGCCAACAAGTTGATGAAGGGATTCATCGGCAGCGCCAACATCGATACCAATTCCCGGCTGTGCATGTCCACTGCGGTAGCCGCGCACAAGCGCGCATTTGGCGCGGATGTCGTCCCGGTCTGCTATGAAGACATCGAGGCCGCCGATCTGGTGGTGATCGTCGGTTCCAACTATGCTTGGGCGCACCCGGTGCTGTACCAACGCCTGGCTGCCGCTAAAAAATCCCGCCCGGAAATGCAGATCGCGGTGATCGATCCGCGCCGTACCGTCACCAGTGACATAGCCGATCTGCATCTGGCGATTGCGCCGGGGGCGGACGCTTTTTTGTTCAATGGCTTGTTGCATTATTTGCGTCGCGAAGATGCCCTGGATCTGGCGTTTGTCGAGGCGCATGTGGATGGATTTGCCGCAGCATTCGAGGCAGCGCGTACTGTCAGTTCGATTCCAAAAGTGGCGCAGGTGTGCGGAGTCCCAGAGACACAAGTCAGCGAATTGTTTCGGATGTTTGCGCGCACCGAACGCACCGTGACGATCTTCTCGCAAGGCATCAACCAGTCATCCAGCGGCGTGGACAAGGCCAACGCGATCATCAATGTGCATCTGGCCACCGGGCGCATCGGTCGTCCCGGCATGGGGCCGTTCTCGGTAACCGGGCAACCGAATGCGATGGGCGGACGCGAGGTCGGCGGGCTGGCCAATCAACTGGCGGCGCACATGGATTTTTCCGATGCAAAAAGTATTGATCGGGTGAAGCGCTTCTGGGATGCTGCACGTATCGCCGAAGCGCCCGGACTGAAGGCGGTAGAAATGTTCCAGGCTGTTGCCTCAGGCAAGATCAAAGCAGTGTGGATCATGGGCACTAACCCGGTAGTGAGCATGCCGGATGCCGACCGGGTGCGCGCCGCTTTGCTGGCGTGTGATCTGGTGGTGGTATCGGATTGCGTGCAACATACCGACACCACCGCGTGTGCCGACATTCTGTTACCCGCAGCGGGTTGGGGCGAAAAGGACGGCACGGTGACCAATTCCGAGCGGCGCATCTCGCGGCAGCGCTCGTTCATGGCGGCGGCAGGGGAGGCCAGGCCGGACTGGTGGATACTGACCCAAGCGGCAAAGCGTATGGGGTTCGCCGAGGCGTTTCCTTATACCCACCCGGCACAAATTTTTCGCGAACATGCGCGGCTATCTGGTTTCGAGAATCCATCTGATACTGAAAATAAAGCCAAGCGCGCCTTCGACATCAGCGCATTGGCTGAATTGGATGATGCAGAATACGACGCGCTGCAACCGGTGCAATGGCCGATCAACAGCGACTCACCCAACGGTACGCTGCGTTTGTTTGGCGACGGGAAATTTTATACGCCCAGCGGCAAGGCACGCATGATCGCCGTCGCACCGCAATTGCCCGCCGTACCAGCGGACGCCGAGTATCCGCTGGTGCTCAACACCGGGCGCATCCGCGACCAATGGCACAGCATGACCCGCACCGGCAAAGTGCCGCGCCTGAATGCGCATTTGTTCGAGCCGTTCGTGCAGGTGCATGCCGACGACGCGCAAAAATATCAATTGCAGGATGGCGGGCTGGCGAGTTTGACCAGCCGCCACGGAACGATGCTGGCACGGGTGCAGGTCAGCGAAGATCAGCGTCGCGGCTCCGTGTTCGTGCCGATGCACTGGAACGATGCATTTGCCAAATCGGCGCGGGTGGATGCGCTGGTCGCGCCGATCACCGACCCGATCTCCGGACAGCCGGAATCGAAACACACACCGACCAGAATCGAGCCCTATCAACCGGCCTGGCAAGGTTTTATATTGAGCCGCGAACGCCTGGAATTGCCTGATACCCGTTATTGCGCTTGTACGCTTGGCGCCGGTTATTGGCGACATGAAATCGCCGGTGAAAAATTACCGAATGAATGGCGCGCTTGGGCGCATTCGGCTTTGGCCAATTCTGGAGAATGGATAGAGTATCGCGATGCGGCGATGGGACGTTACCGAGCGGCTTGTCTGCTGGATGGCCGTCTGGAAGCGGTATTTTTTATCGCCCCGGATCAGCGTTTGCCGGAACGCGAATGGCTGAGCAGCCTGTTTGCTCAGCCAACAATTAAAGCGGCGGACATGGCGGGTTTGCTGTCTGCGCGCCCACCCAAAGGTGCGGTATCCGACACCGGGCGCACCGTGTGCGCCTGTTTCAGCGTCGGTGAAAAAAC
>JANONV010000340.1:0-4362 GCA_031421015.1 Gallionella sp.
ATCACGCGGATTGCCGAGGCAGCAGATCGTCCACACCATACAAACGCGCCAGGCTCAGCAAGTCATCCGGCAAACCGGTCACGCGCAAGTCGCGTTGATCGCGCTGCGCGGCCCTTGCCCAGCCCAGCAACATGCTGACCGCAGCGGAGTCAACGGCCTCGACCCGGGAAAAATCCACATGCAAATCGTCGCCGGCCAGATGCTTCAAACCAATCGCAAATAATGTGGGAACCGTATGCATGTCAAGGTTGCCTTGCATCGCCATCTTCACACCCTCGCGGTCGGTCATTTTGCTTCGGCCTTGCGCAGATCGCCATCGGCAGCATTGGCGTTCCTGTCGGACAATGTCTTGATCAGACCATCGATGCCGCCCTGCTGGATCTGGGTGGAGAACGTGCCGCGATAGCTCATCACCATGCTGACGCCTTCGATGGAAATATCGAATACCTTCCAGCCGCTGTCGGACTTTTTCATTTCATAATCGACCAGGATCGGCTGCGACCCGGGCTTGCTGATGACGGTCTTGACGGTCGCTTCGCCGGTCGCATCGGGTCCCGTTTTCAACGGTTTCACTTCCACCGTTTGATCTCGATACACGGTGAAAACCTTGGTATAAGTGCGCACCAGCATATTGCGGAACTCCGTCACCAATGCCCGCTTCTGCTCCGGGGTCGCGGTGCGCCAATACTTGCCCACCGCCAACTGCGTCATGCGCTCAAAATCGAAATGCGGCAGCACCTTGGCGTCCACCAGCGCCAGGATTTTTTTCTGGTTGCCGGCCTGAATATCTTTATCCTGCTTGATGATCGCGATGACTTCCTGCACGGTGCTTTCAATCAGCGCGTCCGGCGCGATCGCTTCGGCGCGTACCGCGCCGGCGACACAGCACATTGACACACCCAGGATTATTTTTTGCAACACAGTCATGTTATTTCTCTGGTTATTTGGCAATTTGGTTATTTGGCCGGCTCGTCAACCTTGTTATAGATAAACTTGCCGATCATATCTTCCAGCACCACCGCCGACTGGGTCTTTTTGATGACCTCGCCATCCTTGATCATCTCGCTGTCGCCGCCGGGCATCAGGCCGATGTATTGCTCGCCCAGCAAGCCGGAAGTCAGGATATTGGCGAACGTATCCTTGGGAAATTGGTAACGCTTGTCCAGGCTCATCACCACATTGGCTTCGTAGCGCTCCGTATCCAGCGTGATCCCCGTCACCCGCCCGACCAGCACCCCCGCGCTTTTGATCGACGCTTTGGGCTTCAACCCGCCGATATTGGAAAAATAAGCATGCACCTGATAAGAATCGGATAGGTTGTAGGTACCCAGGTTCCCGACCTTCATTGCCAGCATCACCAGCGCGACGATACCTGCCACCACGAAGATGCCCACCCATAAATCCAGCGTCGTGCGTTCCATCTCAAACCCCTCCAAACATGATTGCAGTCAACACAAAGTCCAGCATTAAGATCGCCAGCGACGAGGTCACCACGGTGCGCGTGGTCGCACCGGAAACTCCTTCTGCTGTCGGCGGCGCATCGAAGCCCTCGAACAGCGCGATCACCGTCACCACGACACCGAACACAAAACTCTTGATCACGCCGTTCAGTATATCCTCGCGGAAATCCACCGCCGCCTGCATTTGCGACCAGAACGAACCTTCGTCCACGCCGATTTGCACCACCCCGACGAAATATCCGCCGAATATGCCCATCGCGCTGAACATCGCGGCCAGCAACGGCATCGAGATCACCCCCGCCCAGAAACGCGGCGCGACGATGCGCGCGATCGGGTTCACCGCCATCATCTCCATCGCCGAGATCTGTTCGGTCGCTTTCATCAAACCAATCTCCGCCGTCATCGCAGAACCGGCCCGGCTGGCGAACAGCAGCGCCGCCACCACCGGCCCCAGTTCGCGCACCAGGCTCAACGCCACCATCCCGCCCAGAGCCGATTCCGAACCGAAACGCTTGAGCGTCTCATAACCCTGCAAGCCCAGCACCATGCCGACGAACAGCCCCGCCACGATGATGATGATCAGCGACATCACGCCGGTCGAAAATAATTCTTTGACGATCAGGTGAAAACGCCGAAAGCTGCTCCCCGAATACAGCAAAATCAGAAAAAAGAAACGCGTCGCCATGCCGATGCGCCATACCGCGTTGATGGCGCGATGCCCGATTATTTTGAGGGTGTTGATGGCGGGCATGGCTAGGCGGGCAGATTTAGATCCAAACGATAATCCCTGCCCGGGTAATGGAAAGCCACCGGGCCATCCATCTCGCCATGCACGAACTGGTGCACGAAATCCTCTTTCGAAGCGCGAATCTCATCGGGCGTTCCCTCCGCCACGATCACGCCGTCCGCCATAAAATAAACGTAGTCGACGATCTTCATGGACTCCTGCACGTCATGGGTGACCACGATCGAGGTCGCGCCCAGCGCGTCGTTCAGGCGTCGGATCAAATCGCCGACAACCGACAGTGAAATCGGATCCAGCCCGGCGAACGGTTCGTCATACATGATCAGCATCGGGTCGAGCGCCACGGTGCGCGCCAGCGCCACACGGCGCGCCATTCCGCCGGACAACTCGGAAGGCATCAGGCCATGCGTGCCGCGCAGCCCGACCGCGTGCAGCTTCATCAGCACCAGGTCGTGAATGATTTCCTCCGGCAGGTCGGTATGTTCGCGCATCTGGAACGCCACGTTGTCGTATACCGACATATCGGTGAACAGCGCGCCAAACTGGAACAACATGCCCATTTTGCGGCGCATCGCATACAACCCGTCCTGATCCAGCTCGTGGACGATCTGACCATCCATCTTGACGTGACCCCTGGTCGGCTTGAGCGCCCCGCCGATATGGCGCAGCAGTGTGGTCTTGCCGCAACCGCTCAGGCCCATGATGGAAATCATTTTTCCTTTCGGGAACGTCATGTTGATGCCTTTAAGTACCGGGCGCTTATCGTAGGCAAAATTAAGATCGCGAATTTCGACCAATGCTGAGGCGGACATAGTGAGACCCGGAAAATTCAAGATGTCGCATTCTAAACCACAGAAGTGGTAAGTGGTGAGTGGTAAGTGGAGCGGTGCTGCGCACCTCAGTGGAAAACCCACTCCCCGACCCCTCGCTGCGCTCTCCCCACTTCCCACTCCCCCATTTTACCGTTATGCTCGGCACACCATGCCTATCCACATGAGCGCAAATTGAACGCCTTAGCTACACTTCCCGGCCTGCTGATCGTCGATGACGATCCGCTGATACGCGAAGGGCTGGCGGCCGCTTTCAGTCATGACTTCGATATCCACCAGGCCGAATCGCGCGCCGCAGCGATCGCTTTGTTGCGCCAGTTGCCCCGCCCCCCGCAACTGGCGCTGATCGATCTGGGGCTGCCGCCCATCCCGCACCGCCCGGATGAAGGCTTTCATCTCATCGCCGAATTGCTGGCGCACTTGCCGGCAATCAGGATTTTCGTGTTGTCCGGGCAGGATGAGCAGAGCAACGCGCGCCACGCGCGCGCGCTGGGCGCGATCGATTTCATCGCCAAACCCTGCGCGCCGGAAAAAATCAAGGAATACCTTGACGATGCGCTGAGGGTGCAGAAGAGCGAGCGCCGCAATGAATCTCGCGACGAGCAGTCGCTCGGTCTGGTCGGGGATAGCCCCGCGATAAAAACCCTGCGCAGCCAGATTGTGATGTACGCCGCCATCCCTTTCCCGGTGCTCATCGAGGGGGAGTCGGGTTGCGGCAAGGAACTGGTTGCCGCCGCGATACAAAAACTGGGGAACAATTCGGCAGCGCCGTTCAAAGCGCTTAACTGCGCCGCAATCTCCCCCACGCTGATCGAGCCCACCCTGTTCGGCTACTGCAAAGGCGCCTTCACCGGCGCTACCAGTGCGCAATCCGGATTTTTTGAAGACGCATCCGATGGCACACTATTTCTCGACGAGATCTGCGAGCTGCCGCTGGAACTCCAGGCCAAGCTGCTGCGCGTGCTGGAAAATGGCGAATATCAGCGTGTCGGCGAAACCGCGACACGCAAGAGCCGCGCGCGCATCATCGCCGCAACCAACCGCAACCTGCGCGATGAAGTCAGAGCCGGAACATTTCGCGGCGACCTTTATCACCGCCTGAACGTGTTCTCCATCACCGTCCCGCCGTTACGCGAGATGGGCCAGGACAAGCTGGTTCTGCTCAAATATTTCCGCGCTTATTACGCACGGCAAATCAAGCAGACGCCTTTTGAATTACACCCGGAGGCGTTACAACTATGGGAACGCTACAGCTTCCCCGGCAACACCCGCGAGTTGCGCAACATTGTCATCCGGCTCGCGACAAAATATCCCGGACAAACAATCA
>JANONV010000341.1:0-1852 GCA_031421015.1 Gallionella sp.
GCGTTGATGACAATATCGAATGATTTACCGGCAAGCTCCTCGTAACTACAAATGGATACATTGGTTCCCCTGGCAAGATGACGAGCTCTATCTACCATGCGATTTGCGATAGTGATATTCGCGTCAGCCTGGCGTAATGCACGGCGTAAAGGCAATAACACTCCACTGGCCGCTCCGCCCGCTCCCATCAGTAAAAGCCGTTTTCCTGTTAAATCTATGCCTAGATTCTGTGTAAGGTCGCGCACAAGACCCACTCCGTCGGTATTATCGACCTCTATTACACCATCCAGAAATTTCAATGTATTAGCAGCCTTGGCATTATCAACATCTTCTGAATGAGATACGGTTCTCCCGATGCTGCGCAATTGAAATGCATGTTCTTTGAACGGCACCGTGACGTTGCATCCTTTGTAGCCCTCTTTGCGCAGCCGTTCAACCGTGGCAGCGAAACCGTCCAGCGGCGCAAGTAGGGCTTCGTAGCTGATGTCCTCCCCGGTCTGCTCCGCGAACATTTTATGAATCTGCGGCGACTTGCTGTGGGCGATGGGGTTGCCGATCACGGCGTAACGGTCAGTCATTTTGGATACGCATATAAATCAGAACGCGCATTGTAAAGAAAATCAGCCGACTTTTCGCGGATTCAGCAACCATGCCGCGAGAACTCCCGTTGCCGCCATGGCCCACACGACCGTTGCGCCACTCGGCAAATCGAACCACGCGGACAGTAACAATCCGACGGCATAACCGGAAATGCCGATGGCAAAGGCATAGTGGGTGCGCCGGTGGCTAATGCGATACGTGGCGAGCGCCGGCACGATCAGGCTGGCGAACACCAGATACACGCCGACCAATTGCACCGAGGCAGTGACGGCCAGGGCGAACAGCGCGTAGAAACCCAGGTAATGGGTCTTCAGCCGGCTCCACTGCCACAGCGCGAGCAATGCGGCAGTCAATAAAGCGGTGGCGATCAATTGAGTGTTGCTCACCCAGAGTATCTGCCCGACCAGAAGATCTTTGAGATGTTCGCCGGAGTGAACGTCGCGGCTCATCAGCAATATGCCTCCGCTGGCCGCAAGCACAAAGGTCAGGCCGATGCAGGCTTCCTTCACTTCGGGCAGACGTTTTTCGATCCACGCCAGCAGCGCCGCGCCGCACAGCGCGCTGGCGGCGGCGATGCCTTGCACCAGCAGCGGCTGCCCGGTCAAATCCAGCAGTGCGGCGATGATGACGCCCAGCCCGGCGATTTGCGCGACGGCGAGATCGGCGAAGATCACGCCGCGCTCTAACACTTTCATGCCGAGCGGGATGTGCGTGGCGAGCACCAGGAGACCCGCGATGAGCGCGGGCAGCAGGATGTTGAGTTCGATGGTGTTCATGTGACTCCTTTAGAAGTTCGTCATTCCGGCGCACGCCGGACTCCAGTCATTGAAAAAGCTCACCCGCGCTGCGGGGACAGAACCTAACGGCCTCTTTTGATAAAACCGCTGGATTCCGGCCTGCGCCGGAATGACAGTAATTACTTCAATCCCGCCAGCAAGCGTTGAATCGTGTCGTCAAACATCGCGAATAAATCCGTCGCCTGCGGCGTGCCGCCGACGGTAAAGGGTAACATCACGGCGGGAATCTTCGCGCGTTCAGCGATCCATTCCGCTGGCCGCCCATCCTGATAGGCGGCGCGCAACACCATGCGCGCCGGATGTTGTTGCAGCTCGTTCAGCACATTGCCCAGATACGCTGCGCCGGGTTCCATGCCGGGCTTGGGTTCCAGCTCGGCGACTTGTTTCAGCCCCAGCCAGTTGTTGAGGTAGGGGAAGCCTCGGTGTTGTACGATAATCGCGACTCCCTTGAGCGG
>JANONV010000342.1:0-2585 GCA_031421015.1 Gallionella sp.
TCGTAAATCGCCATCCCGGCGGTCACCGAGCCGCCCGGAGAATTGATATAGAAGTGAATGTCCTTGTCCGGATTTTCCGATTCCAGAAACAGCATTTGCGCCACGATCAGGTTCGCGCTGTGATCATCGACTTCGCCGACCAGGAACACCACCCGTTCTTTGAGCAGGCGCGAATAAATGTCATAGGCGCGTTCGCCTCGACCGCTGGTCTCCACGACCATCGGGATCAAGCCGATATTTTGCGGCTGTTGATAGTGCGTCATGTTATGGGGCCTCTAAAAATTCAGAATTTCGGGATGGCAGGCTGGACGCGGCGATGCGAAGCATTTGGGGCGGGCAGGCCTGCTGCTTCGCGCTCCCGCGCCAGAGGGCTCCGCCCCACCGTGTCGCGCGAGCACCGCAAGAAGCCGCGCAGCGAATGACGAAGCATATCGCATAAATAGACGAGGAATGAGCGAGCACGCGACGCCGCGATTCGCCCGAAAAATTAATTTGTAGATATCCCATTAGGTATTTCCCATCAGCTCGTTGAACACCGCCGGCTTGTCTATAGTCTTGGCCTGAGCCATCGCCCAGGTCATCAGGTTTTCTTCCAGCACCATCCCTCTCACTTCCTCCATCCGCTTGGCATCGGAGGCATACCAGCGCACCACTTCATCGGGCTGATCGAAGGTCTGCGCATAGTCCCGGACCATGGCCTGCATCTGTTCCGGTCTTGCCCTCAAATCGTATTTTAGCAACCGGTCGGCCAGAATCAGCCCGAGCTTGACGCGCCGCTCGGCGCGTTCCCTGAACAAGTCCGGGGGCAATGCAACCCCCTTCATCTTCGTCCCGCGCAATTCCATATCCTGCACGGCTTGCCGCATCAGTTCCTGCACTTCCAGCTCCACCGAAATCCTGGGCACCTCGAACTTGGCGACTTTCAGCAACGCATCCATCGCCGCATCCTTATTGCGCACCTTCAAGCGGCGCGAGACTTCACGAGCCAGATTACTGCGAATCTCTTCCTGCAGCTTGCTCACATCGCCATCCGTAATGCCGACGGATTTGGCAAACTCGGCATCCACTTCCGGCAGCTTGGGCGCTTCGACTTTATTCACGGTGACCGTGAACGTCACCTGCTTACCCGCCACATCCTTGCTCTGATAAGTTTCCGGGAAAGTCATGTCGAAAGACTTGGTGGCATCGGCTTTCATGCCGGTGATAGCGGCTTCGAACTCGGCCAACATGCGCCCCGCACCCAACACGAACGGGTAGTCCTTGGCCTCGCCGCCTTCGAACACCGCGCCGTTCAGCTTGCCGGTGAAATCAATGTTCACCCGGTCTTCGGCCTGAGCCGCGCGACCGGTTTTCTCGAACGTGGCGCGCTGCTTGCGCAACGTCGCGATGGTGTTATCCACGTCGGCCTGGGTCACTTCATAAACCAGTCGCTCTATCGTTACGCCCGACAGATCATCCATCTCCACATCGGGATACACCTCGAAAGTCGCGCTGTATTCGATTTGATCGGCATTCAAATCCTTGGTCTTGATTTCGAATTTCGGCTCGCCCACCACCTTCAGCTGATTGGTTTGCGCCGCTTCGGCAAACGACCGCTGCAAGGCGTCGCTCAAAGCTTCCCGCTGTGCCTGCGCACCGTAGCGTTGCTCGACGATTTTCACGGGAATTTTACCGGGACGAAAACCGGCGATCTTCACGTTGCGCCCGATGTTCTTCAAACGAGCGGATACCTCGCTGCGAAAGGCTTGTTGGGGAATGGATGCGTTCAGACGACGTTCTAACGCGCTTACGGTTTCTACACTGGGCATACTACATTTCCTTAGACTGAAAGTTAAAAGGTGGCTGGTGCGAAAGGCCGCTTGTTATGGTGCGAAAGGCCAGCGGTTCTGGTGCGAAAGGAGAGACTCGAACTCTCACGCCTTGCGGCGCTGGAACCTAAATCCAGTGCGTCTACCAATTCCGCCACTTTCGCGCTGTTTGCTTCCAGCTTTGCGGGCGGATTATATCACTAACAGGGTGTCGGAAAACCCTGCTCACGCTGGGCGTAAATACTATCCGACAAATAAACCACCATGCGCACTGGGAACGCGGGCATCTTGCCCGCAAGTTTGCGGGCAAGATGCCCGCGCTCCAATTATCTCCACCACCGTTCGTCCATGCAGCTTGCCTTGCAGCATCAATGGAAAAACTTGCGGCAATTCGGCGAACGGCACGACATGCGCCACTGGCTCCAGCAACTTCGGGCGCAAGTCGGTCGCAAGGCGTTGCCATATCTGGCGGCGCAGCGGCATGGCGGTGGCAGCGGAATCGATACCGATCAGACGCACGCCGCGCAGGATGAAGGGCAGCACCGTGGTGCGCAACTCGATGCCGCCCGCGTTGCCGAAACTGGCGATCACGCCGTTCTGCTGCATGGTGCGCGTCAGCCACGCTAAAGTATCGCCGCCCACCGCATCCAGCGCACCGGCCCATTGCGCTTTTTCCAGCGGGCGCATACCCATCACCAAATCCTTGCGCGACAGGATTTCGCTCACACCGAGCGACTTCAGATAATCGTACTCGGTATCTTTCCCGGTCAGCGCGAC
>JANONV010000343.1:0-1883 GCA_031421015.1 Gallionella sp.
CGCCCGACGCGCTGATCCGCAATATGGAAATCGAATTTGCGCGCAACCGCGAGCGCTACCAGTTTTTGAAATGGGGTATGCAGGCCTTCGATACCTTCAAGGTCGTGCCACCCGGCGTCGGCATTGTGCATCAGGTCAATCTGGAATATCTGGCGCGCGGTGTGCAGCATAAGGATGGAGTCTATTATCCTGATACATTGGTCGGCACCGACAGCCACACCACCATGATCAACGGCATCGGCGTGGTCGGCTGGGGCGTGGGCGGCATCGAGGCGGAAGCCGGGATGCTTGGCCAACCGGTGTATTTTCTGACCCCGGATGTGGTCGGTGTACACCTCAAGGGCAAGCTGCGCGAAGGCGTGACGGCGACCGACCTGGTGCTGACCGTGACCGAGTTGTTGCGCAAGCACAAAGTGGTCGGCAAGTTCGTCGAGTTCTTCGGCGCGGGTACCGCGGCGCTCACTTTGCCGGATCGCGCCACGATCGCCAACATGGCGCCGGAATACGGCGCGACCATGGGCTTTTTCCCGGTGGATGACGTTACCGTGGAATATATGCGCAATACCGGGCGCACCGAAGCAGAAGTAGATGCCTTCGCTTCCTATTTCAAGGCGCAGGGTTTGTATGGCGTCCCTGAAGCGGGGCAGATTGATTACAGCAGCGTGGTCGAACTGGATCTGTCCGGCATCGTCCCGTCCCTGGCCGGCCCCAAGCGTCCACAGGATCGCGTGGCATTGTCCAATATGAAAGAGACCTTCAACACACTGTTCAGCAAACCAACAGCGGAAAATGGTTTCAACAAACCCGCCGCCGAACTCGGCAAACGCTACACCACCACCCTGCCCGACCGCAGCGGAAACTTGTGCATCCCGGTTTCCGGCGGCGGCCAACAAAACGCGGGCAAGACGCGCAGCCACAGCGAAATCGAAATGCTCGACGATCACCCCAACCCCGTCACGCGCTGCCAAACAACGGAGGAAATACTGGCGGTGCTGGAGATCGGCCACGGTGATGTGCTGATCGCGGCGATCACCTCCTGCACCAACACTTCCAATCCCGGCGTGTTACTGACTGCGGGCTTGCTGGCGAAAAAAGCCATCGAGCACGGCCTGCGCGTCAAGCCACACATTAAAACCACGCTCGCGCCCGGCTCGCGCGTGGTCACCGCCTATTTGAAAAATGCGGGACTGTTGCCCTATCTGGAACAACTGGGTTTCAGCGTAGCGGCCTACGGCTGCACCACCTGCATCGGCAATTCCGGTCCGCTGAATCCGCAGATCGAAGAGGCCATTGTTGCCCACGACATCATCGCGGCAGCGGTGCTGTCCGGTAACCGCAATTTTGAAGCGCGCATCCACGCCAACATCAAAGCCAATTTTTTAGCCAGCCCGCCGCTGGTGGTGGCCTATGCCATCGCCGGAAAAATGAATATCAATCTCGATACCGAGCCGCTGGGTACCGGCAAAAACGGCCAGCCCGTGTACTTAAAAGACATCTGGCCGAGCAGTGCGGAACTGCAAGCGGTGAGCAAGTTCGCCACTGACCCGGCGCTATACCACACGCTGTATTCCGATTTGACCCGCGACCTTCCGCTGTGGAACGCGATCCCTGCCCCGACCGGCGATCAGTACCAGTGGGATGATTCCACCTATATTGCTCGCCCGCCGTTCTTCGATGCGCTCCCCCTCCCCAACCCTCCCCCTGAGGGAGAGGGGGCGAACGGCTCGCTGCGCGAGGCTCAAACCCTCCCCCTCCCCAACCCTCCCCCTAAGGGAGAGGGGGCGAACGGCTCGCTGCGCGAGGCTCAAACCCTTGGTGACATTGTTGGAGCAAGAGCCCTTGCCCTGCTCGGTGACTCCGTCACCACCGATCACATCAGTCCG
>JANONV010000344.1:0-2013 GCA_031421015.1 Gallionella sp.
CGAGCGCGATGGTTGGGGATGCGGACATGGCGGCGGCACTCCACGGATCGGTCTCCAGTTTTTTGAGTTGGGTTTTGTTCATGAATCCTGTTTGTTTATTTTTATAGCCCTGAGCGGATAGGCGAATCATACCGTCAAACCACTCCCGCAGAACATGGCATCTCAAGTTTGTGGTCGCAATTTGCGACCACATCGCCTTACTCGCCCAGCCTCATGCATACGAAACGATAAGCCTTTACAGATGTATCTATTCGGATACAATACGAGCCATGTACACGTTTATCCGCTCCAGCGATTTTGATGCGTGGCTTGCCGGGCTGAAGGACAATCTGGGCAAGGCGAGGATATTGCACCGCATTCGTGCTGCCGAACTGGGCAACTTTGGAGATTGTGAGCCAGTCGGAGATGGCATTTCCGAGATGCGTATTCACGTTGGGCCGGGTTATCGTTTGTATTTTATTAAGCGCGGGTCGGTGGTGTACTGGTTGCTGCTGGGTGGCGACAAGGCCACGCAGAAGCGCGACATTAGGCGTGCCAAACAGATTTTGAAAGTTTTTGATAAGGAGTGTGAACCATGACTACTTTTGCTAAATTCGATATTGCAGATTACCTCGACAACGAGGAGGTGGTCGCGGAATATCTGACTGCTGCGCTGGATGATCCAAATCCGGAAGTGTTCCTCGCCGCTGTAGCGGATGTGGCCAAGGCGCACGGCATGACGCAGTTGGCGAAGGATGCCGGACTGGGGCGTGAAAGTCTTTATAAAGCCTTGGCTCCGGGCGCAAAGCCGCGCTATGACACGGTGCTGAAATTATTGCATGGGCTGGGCATCAAGCTTCATGCCGGGCCGGCGCATTAAATCTGATTGCTCATCAGGCCGTTCTTGGTAAGCCCTTCGACATATCCATTCTGAGCGCCGTTCGTTCCTTCGACATAACCAGCGACTTGGCTGGCGACTTTTGACAGCCTAGTCAAATGGCTAGTAGCCCCATCAGTAGTTGCATCAAACTCAGGACGAGCGGTGTAGAAGGGTGCTGGACGAACAGAATATTTAAGTGAACAGCATTGGGTTTTATACCCCTTGTTTCAAACTGGCCGAGATGAAATCGTCCAGATCACCGTCCAGCACACCCTGCGTATTGCCGACTTCATAGTTGGTGCGCAGGTCTTTGATGCGCGACTGATCGAGCACATAGGAACGAATCTGATGCCCCCAGCCGATGTCGGTCTTGTTGTCTTCCATCGCCTGTTTCTGTTCGTTGCGCTTGCGCAACTCTGCTTCATACAGGCGCGATTTTAGCATTGTCATCGCTTCTGCACGGTTGCGGTGTTGAGAACGATCGCTTTGGCATTGCACCACGATGTTGGTCGGGAGGTGGGTAATGCGCACCGCCGAGTCGGTCTTGTTGATGTGCTGGCCGCCTGCTCCGGAAGCGCGATAGGTATCCACGCGCAGGTCTGCCGGATTGATCTCGATTTCGATGGAGTCATCCACTTCTGGATACACGAACACGCTGGAGAACGAGGTGTGGCGGCGGTTGCCGGAGTCGAACGGCGATTTGCGCACCAGCCGGTGCACGCCGGTCTCGGTGCGCAGGTGGCCGTAGGCATAGTCGCCGATCACCTTGAGGGAGGCGCCCTTGATACCCGCGACATCGCCGTCGGATTGCTCCAGCACTTCGACCTGAAAGCCTTTGCGTTCGCAGTAGCGCAGATACATGCGCAGCAGCATGGATGCCCAGTCCTGCGCTTCGGTTCCGCCGGAGCCGGACTGGATGTCGACGAAGCAGTTGTTCGGATCCATCGGGTGCGAGAACATGCGGCGGAATTCCATGTCCGCGACGCGTTTCTCGATGTCCTGAATGTCGGCGGCGGTGCTTTGCAGACTGGCGTCGTCGTTTTCCGCCTTCGCCATTTCAAACAGCTCGGCGGCATCGGAGAGATTTTGCCGGATACTGGTCAGACCCAGCACCACGCCTTCGAGCATCTTGCGTTCGCGTCCCAGTTCCTGAG
>JANONV010000345.1:0-2449 GCA_031421015.1 Gallionella sp.
GCTTGTACCGCTTTTCTGTTTTTTCCATCCCAACACCCTAACATCTCCAAGATGTTGCGGTTGATTGTTGAGCGCGCCGGATCTACCATTGAAGCGGTGGGTGACGCCCGTTGGCAAAGAGCGTAGCATAACTTACTGATGGGGCATGGCTCATGAGGTTTATTTGTTAGCTCTAATGAAATTGCCCTTCAATTTGGAGACCTTAAGTCTGGCACTGTGACCTTACTGGGCAGCATGAGCACTGAACACGAGTTGTCCGCCTCGGTCGTGCGCGTATTTTCGGGAGATCACGATGAACCATCGCCATGGGCCGTACGAGAACCCGCTTAAACCTGTTTTGATCATGCTGCTGTTGTTTGCCGCAGCGTCGACTGGCGCCCGCGCAGCGCCCGATGCGCAACTGCAGGAACTCATCGCCGAAGCGGCGCGTAACAACCCCGAGATCAGGGCGGCAAGCAATGAGCGCCTGGCGGCGCGGCATCGCGTTTCGCCTGCCGGGGCGCTTGATGATCCGATGCTCGAGGCCGGGGTGATCAACGCACCCTTGCCGGACCTGCGACTGAATCGCGAAGAGATGACTATGAAGATGCTCGGCCTGTCGCAGAAATTTCCGTTCCCCGGTAAACGTGATTTGAGGCAGGCCGTCGCCGCGAAGGACGCGGAATCAACAGGGTACGCCTATCAGGAAACGGCCAACAGGGTGGCGCGGGATGTCCGGGTGGCCTATTTCGAACTCGCATTCGTTGCGGAATCGGCGCGGCTGGTGGAGAAGAACAAACAGGTTCTCGAGCAGTTCCTGAAGATTTCCGAGTCGCGCTATGCGGTCGGACAGGGAAACCAGGCCGATGTGCTCAAGGCACAGACCCAACTGTCGAGGATGGCCGATGAGCTGATAAAGCTCGACCGCGAACGCCGGGTAATTGAAGCGGAATTGACCCTCGTCCTTGGCCGCGAATCCGCAGCCGGGGCGCCCATGCCGGCTGCGTTGCACCTGCACGAAGCGCCGTTGCAGTTGGAAGCGTTGCGGGAAACGGCGCTCAGGGAACGTCCGCAGCTGCTGGGGCTAAGAAGCTTGGTTGACCGTAGCGGCAAGGCGCTGGATCTGGCGCGCAAGGACTACTACCCGGATTTCGACGTGAAGTTCTCTTACGCTCAGCGGGACAATGCACCGGATGGAATGCGCCGCGACGACATGTTGAGCCTCACCGTCGCCATCAATCTGCCGGTCTGGCGGGAAACCAGGCGCGACCCGCAGGTCGCAGAGGCGATCGCGATGCGGGACCAGGTGATGGATATGTACCAGGCGCAATTGAATGAGCTGTCTTCGAAAATGCGCCAGCAGGTGGCCAGCGCCGAGCAGAGTCTGAAATCGGCGCGGCTTTACGAGAGCGGAATTCTGCCCCTGGCCCGGCTGGCCGTGGAATCGTCGCTTGCCGCATATCGCGTCAATCGCATCGATTTTCTGACGCTGCTCGACAATCAGATGACGGTGCTCAATTACGAGCTCAGCTACGCGTCGGCGCTGTCGGGTTACAATAAGGCGCTGGTGGAGATTGACCTGCTCACCGGAAAAACGCTGTTTTGAATCAGTCAACGAAACTACGCGAGGACGGGCTCAATCATGAATCGAACGGCATGGATCGGAATCGCCGCATTGGTTGTGGTGGCAGGCGTTGCGGCGGGTTACTGGATGGGCACGCGAAGTGCGGCGCCTGCACCGCACGAGGTAGTCCAGGGCGCGGCTGATGGGGCAGGCCAGGGTGCGAAGAAGGAGCGCAAGGTTCGCTTCTACCGCAATCCGATGGGGTTTGCGGACACCTCGCCCGTACCGAAGAAGGATCCCATGGGCATGGACTATATCCCGGTCTATGAAGATGAAGTCTCTGGATCCGAAATACCCGCCGGCACGGTGAAGATCAGTCTGGACAAGATACAGCTACTCGGCATCAGAACCGAACCGGCAGAGATGCGAGAGTTGCGCCACACCATTCACGCGGTCGGCACCATCCAGGCGAATGAGCGGCTGCTGTACAAGGTGGCGCCGCGCTTCGAAGGCTGGATCGAGAAGCTTTATGTCAACACCACCGGGCAAGCGGTCGCGCGCGGCGAGCCGCTGATGGAGGTCTACAGCCCGGATCTCGTGACGGCGCAGGAGGAGTACCTGATCGCGCAACAGGGGGCCAGGGACCTGAAGGATAGCGGCCCCGAAGCGCAGGCGGTGATGCAGCGGCTCGCCGAGGGCGTGCTGCGGCGGCTGCGCAACTGGGAAATCTCCGAGCACGAGCTGAAGGCGCTGCAGCAGGAAGGAAAACCGCGTCGGCTGCTCACCTACCGCTCCGCAGCGAATGGAGTTGTGCTGCAGAAGCCGGGCGTTCAGGGCATGCGTTTCATGCCCGGCGAAGTCCTGTTCGAGATCGCCGATCTGTCCTCGGTGTGGGTGCTCGCTGAC
>JANONV010000346.1:0-1962 GCA_031421015.1 Gallionella sp.
TTCGATGCTTACCCAAGCATGGCGCTGGCCGAGATGAACAAGCTGCGCGACGAGGCGATCGGCAGATTCGGCTTGCTGGATGCGCGCATCGTGCATCGTGTGGGCAGCGTCACCGCGGGTGAGCAGATTGTATTTATTGCCACCGGCGCCGAGCATCGCGCGCCCGCGCTGCAAGCTTGTCACTGGCTGATCGACGAGTTGAAACAGCGCGTGCCGATCTGGAAGAAAGAAGTGACCCCGCAAGGTGAGACGCGGGTGACGTCACATCCATGACCCCGCCTGTATTCTCCCTGGTCGGACATTCCGGCGCCGGCAAGACCACGCTGATCGAAAAGCTGTTGCACGAGCTGACCGGCAGGGGATTGCGCGTCGCCACCATCAAGCACGCGCATCACAAAGTGGTGCTGGATACGCCCGGCAAGGACAGTTGGCGTTACAAGCAGGCGGGCGCCGCGATCAGCATGCTGGTGACGACCGACGAATTGCAGTTGGTCGCCGATGCGGTCGAGCGGCGCGATCCGCAGCAACTGGCAAAGCGTTTCCTGGGCGAGGCCGATCTGGTGTTGGCCGAAGGTTTCTCCCACGCAGCCGGAGCAAAGATCGAGGTGCTGCGCCGCGAGTGCTCCGCCGTGCCACGTTGTTGTATCGAGGATGGGTTGATAGCGCTGGTGACGGATGTGGATGAGGTGCATCCGCAATTGCCGCATTTCGCGCTCGACGGTATCAGCGCGATCGTACTGTTCATGCTGGAACGTACGCCAAAGTGATTGCCGATTGCACGGCGATCATACTGGCGGGCGGTGATTCGCGCCGCATGGGACAAGACAAGGCCATGCTGGAATTTTCCGGTCAACCTTTGATCCATGCTGTGATTGACACCATGCAGCGGCTTTTTCCCGTCACCATTCTCAGTGTGCGACAGTTGCGCCCGGAAATTAATCTGCCACAAGTTTGCGATTTGCAGGCAGATGGCGGCCCTTTGACCGGCCTGGCCAGTGCGTTGGCGCAAATCACCACGCCATGGGCTTTCGTGGCCGGCTGCGATATGCCTTTCGTATCACCGGCACTGGTCGAACAGTTGGCGGCGCATCGCGAAAAATATCAGGCGGTCGTGCCGGTGGCGGATGGCCGTTTGCAACCGCTGGCCGCGTTTTATTCGAGCGATTGTGTCGCGATCATGCGTGCCAGCCTCGCTCAGGGCGACAAGAGCCTGCTCGGCGCGTTAAAGCAGTTGCATGTGTGTTATGTGGATGAGGGTGAGTTGCAGCGCACCGACCCGCAACTGCGCAGCTTCTTCGATCTGGACACGCCTCAGGATGTGGCGCGCGCAGCGAAAATCAGGGGGAGTTAGATGGAATATTTGTCCGTAGCCGACGCGCAAAGGCACATCCTTGTGTCTGCAGCCGTGCTTGGCGCAGAGCCGGTGAAAATCGAGCAATCCTTGGGACGCGTATTGGCCGAGGACGTGCGCGCCAATCGTGATCTCCCGCCATACGATGTGTCGGCGATGGACGGTTATGCTGTGCGCAGTTCGGATCTGGCGGATATTCCGGAGATGCTGGAAATTATCGAGGACATCAAGGCGGGCGACATGCCGAGCAAGACTGTTCAGGCCGGCCAGTGCGCGCGCATCATGACCGGCGCGCCGGTACCTGAAGGTGCCGATGCGGTGATCCGGGTCGAGGATACGCAGGTTGTTTCTGACAGCTGCATACAAATCAATGTAGCGGTAAAGCCCGGCAACGACATTCGTTTGCAAGGCGAGGGCATGCGCAACGGCGACGTGGTGCTGACGACGGGCACCGAAATCACACCGGGTGCGATCGGCGTGCTGGCGACGGTGAAATGCGCGCAGGTGCAGGTGGTTCGCCATCCGCGTGTGGCGATCCTGTCCACCGGCAACGAGCTGGAAGACATGGACGAACCGGTCGATCCGAACAAGATACCCAACTCCAACAGCTA
>JANONV010000347.1:0-3550 GCA_031421015.1 Gallionella sp.
CAGTGAACCTTACCGATATGTATTACGCGCTCGCCGGACATCAAGTTGTTTGTTACATATCCCATGCTAATTCCTCCTTATGTTTTTGAAGCCTAACTTTAAAGTAGACACCAATAAAACGCTAAAAATTTTAGCGCACCAGTGTAATAAGCATTTACTAATAATAATATTGCTTTAAAATCAAAAGCAGCGTAAATTTATCACACCGCATTTATTTTTTAGCACACCAAAAAAATGTCGAACGATTTTCAGAAATCTCCCAAGCTTTTAGAGCGGGTGCGTGATTGTTTGCGAACTAAACATTACAGCATACGCACTGAGCGTTTACATGGATTGGATTAAACGCTTTATTCTGTTTCATGGCAAGCGCTGCGCCACCCCAAAGTTTTATATCTCTCTGATTGGCCGATAGGCGAGGCGGGCCAGATTTCCGGTAGCCTGTTATAGTAAATGCCTTCACGCTTCGTTTGAGGCAGACATGGCAGTCGAAACCGAACTCAAATTGCGCATCGCTCCCGAGCAGCTTGCCAGGCTAAAGCGGCACGCGCTGTTCAAGGCGCATCAAGTTACCCGTCCGACCACGCGCCGCCTCTACAACATTTATTACGACACGCCGAAACTCGAATTGCGCCAATCCGGAGTGGCGTTGCGTCTGCGCCGTAGCGGGCGGCAATGGCTGCAAACCTTGAAGGGTGGCGGTTCGGTCAAGGCCGGGCTGCATCAGCGCGACGAGTGGGAAGTGCCGGTGCGCGGTGCGGCACTGGATTTTTCTTTGTTGACGGAAGTGACTGGGACGCAAGCGGCGGAGTGGGGCGAGCATTTGCCGCCGTCGTTGCGAAAAAAATTGCAGCCGGTTTTCGTCACGGATTTTTCCCGCTCCAGTCGTATGCTGTTGTGGCATGGCGCACAAATCGAGTTGTGCATGGATCAGGGTGAAGTGCGCACCGAGCAGCATGGCACGCCAATCTGCGAACTGGAACTGGAATTGAAATCCGGCGAGCCGCGCCAGTTGTTCGAGCTGGCATTGGCGATACTGGAGGTCGTGCCGTTTGAGCTGGAGGTGGTCAGCAAGGCGGAGCAGGGTTATCGGCTGTTGACGGGATATGCCGACAGGCCGGTTAAAAGCGTTGCGCCCGGTATTGCCATAACCGGCACGCTGGCGGATGTGCTGCAAACGCTGATCTGGTCATGCCTGCTGCATTTGCAGAGCAACCTGCGCGGGGCGATGTGCAGCGAGGATGCGGAATATCTGCATCAGATGCGCGTGGCCTTGCGGCGCTTGCGGGTGGTGCTGCGCATGGCTGAAAAATCCCGTGCCGATGAGCCGTTGGCCGCATTGGGCAAAGAGGTCGCCGCTTTGTGTGTCGCTCTGGGGCGTATCCGCGAATGGGATGTGTTCATTGCCCAGACGGTGCAACCGATGTGCGCGCGCATGGCCGGACATGCCGGCTTGCAGGCTTTGTTGGCGACTTGCGAGCGGCAGCGCGCAGCCTGTTATGCCGCGCTGCGCGGCGAGGCACCGGCGCGCGAGTTGCAGCGATTGGTGTTGCGTTTTGCCATCTGGATGAACGGTTCATATTGGCAGCGGCAAGAACAGGCCGTGCCGCAGGCGCACGATTTCGCGACACGTCGTTTGCGTAAGTTAGCCAAGCGATTCGCCCGATCCGGACAGCACCTGAATACCCTCGATGCCGCGCGATTGCACGCCTTGCGTATTCTCGCCAAGAAGCTGAGATATAGCGCGGAATTTTTTGCCGCGTTGTATGACAAGCGGAAAGCCATGTCATTTCTGGCCGCGTTAAGCGAGGTGCAGGAGGTGCTCGGGCAGATCAACGATGTGGCGGCCTCGCATCGCTTGCTGGATGACCTGGCAATGATGTCAGATTTGTCTGCGCATCAGGAGGCGATTGTCCTGGCGAAAGGCTGGATCGCGCACGATTTGTCCCGTCAGTTCACCGCATTGCGCGAAACTATCCAACGCTTCAATAAGCAGTCCGCATTCTGGGGAAAGCAATTATAGGGCGCCTCTAAAAATCCAGATTTTAGTTCCGGCATAACCTGAAGGTTAGCCTGCACAGCAACTTCGTTGTATCCCAACTGCTGCGTTGCGGCAGCGGGGTAAGCAGGCAAGCCGCGTAGCGGATGCTCGCAAAAAATTTCTTGCTTACATATAAATCATCAGCAGTGTCCGGAGATTCGATAAGTGACGCATGATAACTCTTTGAGCAATCATTACTAAATGGCATATTTCTCTGTAACCGATTTCAACGCGCATAAATCTACTGCGCGATTCGGAAGCGGGGTCGGGCGGTGCTCGCGCTCCGGGGCCGCGTAGCGGTAAACTAACGCGTATGCTCCGGGCGCTGTGCTCCGGCCTCCCCCACTCCCAAAACGCTCGCTACGATTTCTGTCGCTATGTATAGTTTGCGGCATTCCAGCGGCTGATTGAAATATAGGTATTGGTTCGAATCGGATTCCAAGGTAAAACAATCCGTAGGTCGGGCTACGCCCGATAGCTTATCCGGCGGTCAGCACCCGCAAGGGGTGCGCCGTGGTTGTAAGTAAAGCGCCAACAACACACGCACAGCCCGCCCTACAATAACGCACGTTTGATCTGGGATCGGAATTAGTTCTTGATCGCTTCGATTTCGAATACCAGTTTTACGTCATCGCCCACGTTAGGCAGCGCGTATTTCATGCCGAAGTCGGAGCGCTTGATTTGCGCGCTGGCATCTGCGCCGCAGGTGTCTTTCTTGCTCATTGGATTGGCTCCGCACTTGAATGCGCCTATGGTCAGGGAGACCGGCTTCGTTACGCCGAGCAGGGTGAGGTTGCCGACTACGTGGACCGGGTTATCTCCCTTGAAGTGTATCGCAGTGGATTTGTAGTTGATGGTTGGAAATTCCGCCGCGTTGAAAAAATCCGGCCCGCGCAAATGCTCGTCGCGCTTGGCAAAGCCGGTGCTGATCGAAGCGGATTCAATGGCGATTTCCACCGAGCCGGTTTTTGCGGCACGATCCAAAGTCACTTTGCCGCTGGTGTTGTCGAACCGGCCTTGCATGGTCGAGAAGCCCAGATGGCTGATGCTGAAATGCGGGTAGGTGTGGGCCGGGTCTATCGTGTAGTTGTCGGCGGCCAGAGCGGAAAGCGGGAGGGCAATACCGATAGCGAGGGCGGCGAATAGTGATTTGTGCATGGACATTCCTCAAAGATAGTTGAAAAAATCAAACGAGTGTTTGATGGGTGATGAGCATAACAATCGGTGTGGTTTCTGTAAAGGGCGCCTCTAAAAATCCACATTTTAGTTCCGGCATAACCTGAAGGTTAGCCTGCACTGCAACTTCGTTGTATCCCAACTGCGGCGTTGTGGCAGCGGGGTAAGCAGGCAAGCCGCGTAGCGGATGCTCGCAAAAAATTTTTTGCTTACATATCATATATATGCGGCGCGGCAAAACGAAGTTTCAGAGCAGGGTAATCTTTAGGTTAGCCGGAACTAAAATTTTTTTCCGCGCCTTGCATTTGGGCGAACTCTGAATTTTTAGAGATGCCC
>JANONV010000348.1:0-4387 GCA_031421015.1 Gallionella sp.
GACAGCCCCGCCCCTTCGTTGCCGATCAGAAACGCGACATTGCCGCGCAGGTCGCAGTCGTACAAGCTGCGCGTAGCTTGCAGACTCGTCGCCAGCAAAGTGCCCGAGAATGCTTTTACAACGCTCAATAAATCCTGCTGCTCGTAAATACGCAAAGAAAAATGTCCGCCCATCGCCGCACGCAACACCTTGGGCGACCATGCATCGGTGCAGCCTTTGGACAGGAACACCGCGTCGCACCCTGCCGCCGCCGCCGAACGCAACATCGAGCCGAGATTGCCCGGGTCTTGAATATCCTCCAGCAACAACGCAAAACGGCTCAGCGCGACCGAGACTTGCGATTGCGGCAAAGCTATCAGCGCAAGGATACCGGTCGGAGTTTTCAGTTCGCTGAGTTTGGCGAACAACTTGTCATCCAGTTGCGTGACGGGCACATCGCCAACGCGCTTGAGCAGCGCGGCTATCTCAACATCTTGCAATGCGTACTCGTTCAGCAGGATGTGTTGCGGCAGCATTCCGGCATCCAGATATGCTGTCAGTAAATGCGCGCCGTCCAGAAGCGTCTGGGTGGATTGTTTTCGCTGCCGCGCCGAACCGGCGAGTTTGACGAGTTCCTTGAAAAAAGGATTTTCGCGAGACTGGATCAGTTTCATGCCTTGATGTCTTTCGATTTCGTAGGGGCGCGATTCACCCTTCGGGTACGAGAACCTCTGCGAGGTAAATCACGCCCCTACATTTGCATCCTGCTCCAGCAGTACGCCGATCTCCTGCAACGAGGGGAGTTCCTGCAGGGCGCGCAGATTGAGGTCGTCGAGCAGTTGTTTGGTGGTGGCGAACAATTCGGGTTTACCGGGCGCATCGCGTGTGCCGACCACTTCCACCCAGCCGCGCGCTTCCAGCGTTTTGATAATTTGCGAGGAAACCGCGACACCGCGTATTTCCTCGATGTCGCCGCGCGTGACGGGTTGATGGTAAGCAATAATGGCGAGCGTTTCCAGCACGGCACGCGAGTAGCGCGGCGGCTTTTGCGGATTGAGCCGGTCCAGATACGCCTGCATTTCCGGTTTGGCGCGGAACCGCCAGCCGCTCGCCACGCTGCTTAATTCCACGCCGCGCTCCTGCCAGTCCTGCGCGAGCTCTTCGAGCAGCGCTTCGAGTTGGCGATTGTCCAATGGCGCGTCGCTGAGTTTTTTCAGCTCGGCCAGCGACAACGGTTCGGATGTGGTCAATAGCGCGGCTTCCAGCACGCGCTTGAGTTGTTGGGTGTCGATGGTTTCCCCAACTGATTCCGTTTGCCCTGACGACTCTACCCCAGTTCGTGCTGACCCTTCGACAACAGCCTTTAGTCCTGAGCTTGTCGAAGGATCAGGGCGAACAATATCCAAGAACTCACCACGAACGGGCAATGGCGCTTCACTCGGCGTTAATGGCTCGGCTGGTACGGACATAAATACTCCCTAATGTTTCACTTTGCTGGATTTCTACCAGGTATTCTTTGGCCAATTCGAGGACGGCGATGAAGGTGACCACCAGTTTCGCAATTCCGCCGTCCACATCGAACAGCTTGTCGAAGGAGACGAATTCGCCGCCTTGCAGACAGCGCAGGATGTGCGTCATCTGCTCGCGCACCGAGAGTTGTTCGCGGCGCACCTTGTGATGCGTGTTCAACCTGGCTCGCGCCAACAGTCCCAGCCATGCCTGGCGCAAGTCCTCCACGCTGACTTCCGGCAAGCGTTCCCGCACGGTGCGTTCGATCAACACTTGCACGATCTCGAAATCGCGTCCGGCCTGCGGCAACTCGTTGAGCTTTTGCGCGGCCAGTTTCATTTGCTCGTAATCCAGCAAACGGCGCATCAATTCGGCGCGCGGGTCTTCGCCGTCCTCCTCGCTGGCTTTGGGTGGTCGCGGCAGCAACATGCGCGATTTTATTTCGATCAGCACCGCCGCCATCAGCAGATATTCGGCGGCCAGCTCCAGGCGGTGCTGTTGCATCAGCTCGATATAAGTCATGTATTGCCGGGTCAATTGCGCCATCGAAATATCCAGCACATCGAGGTTGTGCTTGCGGATCAGATACAGCAACAGATCCAGCGGCCCCTGAAACGTCTCCAGCACCAGTTCCAGCGCGTCGGGCGGGATGTAAAGATCCTGCGGAAATTCAAGCAGCGGTTCGCCGTGGATGCGGGCGATAGCATGAATTGCGGGTTGTGCGTCATTCATCGTTCAAACTCCGCGCGCGCAAGACCAGATTGGCGAATGATGGAAAGCAAAGTGCCAATGCGAATCTCGGCATGACTAGGAACCGGAACCGTAATCGTGGTGGTATCGAGTTTCTTCTGCATCACAATATGACTGCCGCGTTGCCTAACTTCTACGAAGCCATGCAGCGCGAGAATGGCGCACACCGCCTTGCCGGAAAGCACGGCAAGTTTAGGCAACCGCGACCTCTAAGCGCGTCACATAAACTTCATTGTGCAAGCGTCCGCGAATCTCTTCCGGCGCGGCACATTCCAAAAACAACTCAACTGCCTCGCGCAGATTACTGCGTGCTTGATCAACGGTATCACCCTGGCTGGCCACATCCAGTTCCGGGCAAAGCGCAGCATACCCATCTCCGTCGCGTTCAATGACTGCCGTAAATTGATAATTCATGTTCCTGCCCTCCGTAAAATGTGCTCAAGTATAACTCAGCCCCATCGCCTCGCGCACGTCGCGCATGGTTTCGGAAGCAAGTTTGCGCGCTTTTTCGCAGCCGTCGGCGATGATGTTGCGCACCAGCGCCGGGTCGTCCAGGTACAGTTGCGCGCGTTCGCGCATCGGGCGCTGCTCGGCCAGCACCGCGTCGATCACCGGCTGTTTGCATTCGAGGCAACCGATGCCCGCGCTCTTGCAGCCCTTCATCACCCATTGTTTCGTATCCTCGCCGGAATAGACCTGGTGCAACGGCCACACCGGACACTTGGCCGGATCACCGGGATCGCTGCGGCGGATGCGCGCCGGGTCGGTCGGCATGGTGCGGATTTTTTTCGTCACACCGGCTTCATCTTCACGCAAGGTGATGGTGTTGTTATAAGACTTGGACATTTTCTGCCCGTCCAGTCCGGACATTTTCGAGGCGGCGGTGAGCATGGTTTTCGGCTCGGACAAGATCATTTTTCCGCCGCCTTCGAGGTAGCCAAACAGCCGTTCGCGGTCGCCGTAGCTCAAGCTCTGTTGCTCGTCCAGCAGGGCTTTGGCGGACTCCAGCGCCGCGTCGTCGCCCCGCTCCTGAAAGCGGACACGCAATTCGTGATACAGCTTGGCTTTTTTGCTACCGAGTTTTTTTGCGGCGGCTTCGGCTTTCCCTTCGAAGCCCGGTTCGCGTCCATAGATATGATTGAAGCGGCGCGCGATCTCGCGGGTGAATTCGATATGCGGCGCCTGGTCTTCGCCCACCGGCACTTGGTTGGCCCGGTAAATCAGTATGTCCGCGCTTTGCAGCAGCGGGTAGCCGAGGAAACCGTAAGTGCTCAGGTCTTTTTCGGAAAGTTTTTCCTGCTGATCCTTGTAGGTCGGCACGCGCTCCAGCCAGCCCAGCGGCGTGATCATGGACAGCAGCAGATGCAGCTCGGCGTGTTCCGGCACTCTGGATTGGATGAACAGCGTGGCGCGCGCGGGATCCACCCCAGCCGCCAGCCAGTCCACCACCATGTCCCACACGTTTTGCTCGATGACATGCGGCGTGTCGTAATGCGTGGTCAGCGCGTGCCAGTCGGCCACGAAGAACAGGCATTCATATTCATTCTGCATCCGCACCCAGTTTTTCAATACCCCGTGGTAGTGCCCCAGATGCAAGCTTCCGGTGGGGCGCATTCCTGACAGTACTCGATCTGCAAACATTTATTTTCCTCAAATTCCAAACAACAACGAAATCAGTTGATACATCAACTTCACCAGCGGCAGCAATATCCAACCCAGCACCGGCGTGATCGCCAAAAAGATCAGGATGAACATGCCATAAGGCTCGATCTTCGCCAGTTGGTACGCCTGGCGCGGCGGCAGCATGCTGACCGCCACGCGACCGCCATCCAGCGGCGGCAATGGCAACAGGTTCAGCACCATCAGCACGATGTTGATTTTAATTCCCCATTCGGCCATGCCCATCAATGGCTCGGCGAAATAATTATCCGGATTCAACCATGCCATTTTATAGAACAATGCCCAGCCCAGCGCCATAACTAAATTCGAGGCCGGGCCGGCAATCGCCACCCACAGCATATCTTTTTTGGGATGGCGCAGCGCGGCGAAATTCACCGGCACCGGCTTGGCCCAGCCGAACAGGATGCCGCCCAGCCACAGAGTAAGCAGCGGAAACAGTATCGTCCCGAACGGATCGATGTGGCGCAGC
>JANONV010000349.1:0-2009 GCA_031421015.1 Gallionella sp.
GGTGCGCTTGACATCGCTTTCATTCATCGCATAGAACATCGGCAAGGAAACGATCTGCCGCCCGACGCGCTCGGCGACAGGGAACATATTTTCCTTGAAGCCCAGCGCGCGATACAGTTTGAACAAATGGATGGGCGCGTAGTGGAAGCCGATGCCGATGTTGTGCGCTTTCATTTTTTCCATGAACTCGGGACGGGTGATGCGCTCCGGCAGCACGACCTGGAACAGGTGCCAGTTGGTGCTCTCAAAATCTTGTGGCGGCAGTTGCGCGCCGGTCTGCGCTTCGAAATCCTTGCCCAGCGTCGCGAAATAATGGTGCGCCAGTTTGCGCCGCTGCGCGGTGATGGCGTCCAGTTGCGCAAACTGCCCCAGCCCAATCGCGGCGGCGATGTCGGTCATGTTGTACTTGCCGCCCAGCACATCTACCACGATGCCGTCCCAACCGCTGCGAGTCACGCCTTGCAGCCGGTATTTTTCCGCGAGCTTTGCTTCCTCTTCATTATTCAGCACCAGACAGCCGCCTTCGGAGGTGGTGATGTTCTTGTTGGCCTGAAAACTGAACGAAACGAAATCGCCGAAGGAGCCGATGGGCTTTCCTTTCCATGTCGAACCGATGGCTTGCGCGGCATCTTCGATCACGCGCAGTTTGTGCTTCGCCACAATCGCATACAGCCTGTCCATATCCACCGGCTTGCCGGCCAGATACACCGGGATGATGGCCTTGGTGCGCTTGGTTATCGCGGCTTCGACCTTATCCAGATCGATGTTGCGCGTGACCGGGTCGATGTCGGTGAACACCGGTGTGGCGCCAACTTCGAGTATCACGTTTGCGGTGGCGACCCAGGAGATAGGCGTGGTGATGACTTCATCGCCTGCGCCTATGCCCGCGATGCGCAGCGCGATCTCCATGGTGCAGGTGCCGGAGTTGAAGGTGCGCACCGGGCGACCGCCGAAATAGAAGGAAAGCTGCTTCTCGAATTCCTGCACCCTGGGTCCGCTGGTGATCCAGCCGGAACGCAGCACCTCCGCCACCGAGGCGATGGTGGCTTCGTCTATGGTGGGTTTGGAAAAAGGTAAGAAAGTATTCATGGACATATCCGTTAAAAATTCTATGGATTCGTCATTCCCAAAAACTCGTCATTCCGGCGCAGGCCGGAATCCAGTTAATGGAAAATTTCCCCGCAAGGCGGGGCCAAAACCCAAAGGCATAATTAGATAAAACCGCTGGATTCCGGCCTGCGCCGGAATGACGGAGTAGCAACAGTAGGGTGGGCGCAGTCCACGCGACCATTGAAATTACAAAGGTTACGTGAGCTGCGCCCACCCTACGTTATCCCTGTTTCTATAGGGCATCTCTAAAAATTCAGATTTCACCCAAATGCAAGGCGCGGAAAAAATTTTAGAGATGCCCTATAGTGAATTGAAATCACTGGAGCTTCAAGGTCATCTTGATATGCGGCAGCCCCGCATCCATGAACGTCTTGCCCTGCTCGACAAAATCGAAGCCGCGATAGAACGGCACGGCATGGGTTTGCGCATCCACGTCCACCTGTTTGTAATCGTGCGCGCGGGCATAATCGAGCAACGCTTCCATGATCGCCGTGCCGACCTTTCGCTTGCGCCACTGCGGCAACACGGAGATGCGCCCGATATGCCCGTTGGCGAGCATCCGTCCGCAGCCGATTGCATCGCCGCTGTGGCTGAGCGCCAGCGCATGACGGCAACTTTCGTCCAATCCATCCCACTCCAATTCTGCCGGGACACCTTGCTCGCGGATGAACACTGCCTCGCGTATCGATTTGAGCAATGGTTCGCCATCGTGCCAGCAAACCAGACTTACGGTAAAAGGATGGCTCATGCTTGTATCCCCTTTTAGAAAATCACTCGATGATTTCGACTGCCGTTCCTGCGGTTACTGAATCAAACACCTCGATCAAATCGGCATTGCGCATCCTGATACAACCATGCGAACCGGGTACGCCTAGTTGCGCCGAATCCGGCGTGCCGTG
>JANONV010000350.1:0-9871 GCA_031421015.1 Gallionella sp.
TATAACGCGCGCCGAAGTTGCGGAACTCGGCCTCGGTGATGCCGCTGTAGGTGACGGTCGAGTCCTCGGTGTAGTAGTTGGCGCGCAGGGTGAGCGCCTGATTGTCGGTCAGCGCCAGCACCGACTTGAAGTTGAGGTCGTCGAGCACGCTGTTGGTGTTGTCGCGCGCGCCGTCGCCCTGCTTGCGGGTGTAGTCGAGCAGCATGCCGTTACCACCCACCTGCACCTTGCCGTTGAAATAGACGCGATTGCCTGCGGTGGCGGAAACGGAGCCGCCGAACTTCTGCGGCGGCGTGGGGGTGATGTAGTTGATGACGCCGCCGATGGTCTGCGGCCCGAACAATATCTGGCCCGCGCCCTTGAGCACCTCGATGCGTTCGAAGCGGTCAATGGGCGGATGGTAGTAGCTGGCGTTGTCGCCGTAAGGCGCGTAGGACAGCGGGATGCCATCCTCCAGCAGCGTGACCTTGGTCGAGCGCGTCGGGTTGAGACCGCGCATGCCGATGTTGGGTCGCAGACCCAGCCCCTCCTCGTCGCGCACGTTGATCCCCGGCACCTTGCGCAGCGCCTCGCTGGCGGTGAATACGCGGCTGCTCTCGAGGTCTCGTTTATCGACTACGTCACCCGATCCTGGAATGTTTTTAAGATTGGCCGCCTCGCCGATCACATCGACACGCGGCATCAGCACTTCATTCTCGGCACTGTGCGCCACGCCGGTGATGCCGAGCGCGGCCAGTACGGCGATGGTGCGGGTTGTTGTCCCGAATATCATTTGTATTGCTCCTTTGGTGGTTGAAAAAAGTGTTGCTCGAAAAACCCGCCTACCGTGCCTGCGATGGATCGGTTACGAAGCCGATGCGGGCGAGCCCGTGGCGCGCCGCCTCCGACATCACCTGCGCCACTTTTTCGTATGGCGTGGTGCGTTCGGCGCGAATGTGCAATTCCGGCTGGGGCTGCAAAGCTGCTGCGGTCGCCAGGTGCTGCGCGAACTGCGCGGGATCGACCATCTCGCCGTTCCAGAACACCTGTCCGCCGGCGTCGATAGCCAACTGAATGTCGTCCGGCTTGGTGAGATTCGGCGCGGACGATGCCTTGGGCAGATCCACCTTGATGGCGTGGGTGAGCAGCGGCGCCGTAACCATAAAGATGATGAGCAGCACCAGCATCACGTCGATCAGCGGCACCATGTTGATTTCGGCCAGCGGCTCATTGTCGTCGCCGGATTCCATGCTTGCGAAGGTCATGAGTTTCCCCTTATCGAACGATCAGGCCCGGATGGGGCGGCATATTTTCATCGCCCGCGACCTGGGTGCGCGCCAAGTCCAAGGCCACCGCCTTCCCGCTGGTGGCGCGGGCAGCGGTCATCACGGGCGAGGTCTTGATGCCGGTGGACAGGAAGACGAGCACGTCATAAGCGAAGGAGTTCAGCTTCGACAGGGTATTGCGGTTGGCGCGAGCGAAGGTGTTGTAGGCAATCGCCGCCGGGATGGCCACCGCCAGGCCCAGGCCGGTCATGATGAGCGCTTCGCCTACCGGGCCGGCCACCTTGTCCAGCGTGCCCTGACCCGAGACGCCGATGGCGATCAGCGCGTGGTAGATGCCCCACACCGTGCCGAGCAGCCCGATGAAGGGTGCGCTCGATGCGACCGTAGCGAGGAAGGTCTGGCCGAATTCGAGCCGCGATTTGTCTTCCTCGATGGCGCGTTTCAGGGCGCGGGTCAGCAGTTCGTCCGGCGCGCCGGAGTCGATCAGGCTGGCCGCGTCGCCTTCGCCGCCGCTTTTGTAGCGGTTGTGCTGCTCGATGGCGTTGAAACCGTGCTGCACCAGATGGGAGAATGGCTCGATGGCACCGCTCTCGCGGATATGTTTGGCCAGCGCCTCCAGGTTTGTCGCCTTCCAGAATGCGCCGAGAAATGCATCGCTACGCCGGCGCATCCGAAAGATTCGGACACCCTTGGTAAAAATCAGATACCAGGTGCCAACCGACATCACCAGCAGCGCGGCCAAGATGAAGTACGCCACGCTGTCGGCGTGACTCAGAAAATGGGCAATGCCCAAGGATTGTTCCATAATTAACCTCTCAAACTAAAAACAACGGGGATCAGCACCCAAGCACCGACGGCCTCACTGCCGCTGCGGGCGGGAACAAACTTCCAGCGCCAGACCGCTTCCTGCGCCGCCTGATCGAGCCGGTGTGAACCACTACCGGCACTGACTTGAATCTGGTTTGGCCGACCGTTGGGCTCGACAAAAACCCGCAGCAACACCGTGCCCTGCTCCCGCATGCGCCGTGAAATGACCGGGTAGAGCGGCGCCGGGTTGTCCAGATAAGCGGTATCGAAACGTGGTTGCGTGATGGCAGCCTCCGCCACTGCGGGCGGCGGGGCATCCTTGACCATAGGCATTGCATCTGCCGGGCTCGGCGCGGCTGTCTCGACTGCCACCGTCTGAGGTTGTGGAAGTGGCACGATTTTAGACGCCGGAAGTTTGACTGCCGGTTTTGGGATTGGCGGAGCCGCCTTATCCTGATCGGATGATTCCGATTGTATGACCCGAACCATCAGCGTTGTCAGCTGCGGCGGGGTCGGCATCATGTTCATGGATAGAAGCGTGACCGCGACTACAACATGCAGCCCGACGACGGCCAATAGCCCACGGAAGGAAAAGCGATTTTCCAAACCGTAGTGCCGAGAGTGCGGAATTGTATGCATGGCGCTATTTTTTCTGCTTCATAATGAGAATGATTATCATCATACATGATAATCATTCTCAAATACAAGTATTTTTTGTGCGGACAAGACCGAGGTCAGAGGACATATTGACCGCAGGCGACAATGCTGGGACACTGCACGATCAAGTGGTATGGGAAAAGCAGTTCTGTCCCTTGTTGCACCGCGTTCAACGCCCCCAATTTCTGGAGTAAAGCCCATGGAAAGCCAAAACTTGCGTAATGCCGGTCTAAAATCCACCTTGCCGCGACTTAAGGTGCTTGAGCTTCTTGAAAACGCGCAAGATCGGCACCTCACCGCAGAGAGCATCTACCGGAAATTGCATGAGGCTGGCGAGGAGATCGGACTGGCCACCGTCTATCGCGCACTTACTCAGTTCGAGGCGGCGGGACTTGTCACCCGGCATCACTTCGAGAGCGGACAGGCGGTCTTCGAACTGGAGCGCGGCCCGCACCACGATCACATAGTCTGCATTCACTGCGGGCGGGTCGATGAGTTTTACGACAAGGTCATTGAGGAGCGGCAGCGCGCTGTTGCCAAGAAGCTCGGCTACACCCTGCGCGACCACTCACTGACGCTCTATGGCGAGTGTAACGGGCCGGACTGCCCGGGGCGGAACAACAAAAGCTAACCAGAATATTTTTCTGACAGCGCAGTGGATTGCCTGCTTACCCCGCTTCGTAGCGCCGCATTTGTTTGGCTGGGGCACGGCGCGGCGCACCCTTGCTTGCTATTGGTTTAAGCGGGCAGGTATTGATAATCGTTCTCGTTTATATTAGGATTCGTTCAGCGTCGCAATTGTCGCGGTTTTGAACTTGCCCTGGAGAATGAAATGAACCTGAAACACCTCGTATCGCTCGCAGCAATATTATTTTCAGCAGGCGCCGCCACGGCCGGCGAGCCGGTGCTGAACCTCTATACCGCGCGCCACTATCAGACCGACGAAACGCTCTACACCAACTTCACCAGGGCTACCGGCATCAAGGTCAACCGCATCGAAGGCAAGGAAGACGAATTGTTCGAGCGCATCAGCCGTGAAGGTTCCGCCAGCCCCGCCGACGTGTTCCTCACCGTGGATGCCGCGCGCCTGCAGATTGCCGAAGACGCCGGCCTGTTCGCCCCGGTGGCATCCAAAACCATCGCATCGCGCATCCCCGCGCAATTCCGCGACCCCGACCATCACTGGTTCGGCTATTCCTATCGCGCCCGCGTCATCGCCTACAACAAGGTCAAGATAAACCCCGCCGACCTGCAGAATTTCAGCGATCTCGCCACCCCGCAATTCAAGGGCATGCTGTGCGTGCGCTCCGGTGGCCACGTCTATAACCGCACCCTGGTAGCGGCCATGCTCTACCGCCTGGGTGAGGACAAAACCGAGGCCTGGGCGCGCGGCATCGTCGCCAATCTGGCGCGCGACCCCAAGGGCGGCGACACCGACCAGATTCGCGCCGTGGCTGCGGGCGAATGCGATGTCGCGATCACCAACCACTATTACTACGCCCGCCTGATGGCATCGAGCAAGCCGGAAGACCAGGACGTGGTGAAAAAAGTCGGCGTGGTTTTCCCCGACCAGAAAACCACTGGGACGCACGTCAACATCTCCGGCGGCGGCATGCTGAAGCACGCGCCCAATAAGGCGGCGGCAGTGAAGTTCCTGGAATACCTGACATCCGACGAAGCGCAAGCCTATTTCGCCAACGGCAACAACGAATACCCGGTCGTGCCTGCGGTGCAGCTCAACAACCCGCAACTCGACGCCCTGGGCAAATTCAAGGCGGACGATCTGGACGCCGGCATCCTCGCCCGATACACTTCCAAGGCACAACGCCTCATTGACCGCGCCGGCTGGAAATAAGCTGCCCGCCCTGCCGCATCAAGCCCACCCTGGCGGGTTTTTATTTCTGTCGGCGGATGGCGCGCGACAGCAGCATGACGGGTATCAGCCCGACGACGACGATGGCGAGCGATGGAGTGGCGGCTTCGACCAGCCTCTCGTCCGCCGCCAGAATATAAACTTGCGTCGCCAGCGTCTCGAAATTGAAGGGACGCAGCACGATGGTGGCGGGCAGTTCTTTCATGACATCGACGAACACCAGCAGCACGGCGGAGATGAGGCCGCTGGCAAGCATGGGCAGGTGTACCCGCGCCAGCAGCGCGCCGCGTCCGGCGCCGAGGCTGCGGGCGGCGTCATCAATACTGGGGCGGATGCGCACCATACTGGATTCGACCGCGTTCTGCGCCACCGCGAGAAAACGTGCGATGTAGGCAAACACCAGGGCGATGGTGCTGCCGGTCAGCAGCAGGCCCAAAGTCATGCCGTAGCGCTCGCGCATAAACGCGATCAGCGCATGATCCAGGGCGGTCAGCGGAATCAGTGCGCCCACGGCGATGACCGTGCCGGGAACGGCGTAGCCCAAGGAGGCCGTGCGCCTGGCGGCGGCCATCAGGCGACCGGGATGCAGACGCTCGGCATATACCAGCAGTAGCGCCAGCACGGTGACTAGCACACTGGCAATCAACGCCAAGGTGAAACTATTAAGCGCCAGTGTCAGGTATTTTTCGCCGAACTGGGCGTCGCCGGAGCGACTGGCCATGTTTAACAGTAGTGCGGCGGGCAGCAGAAATCCGCCGCTAAGCGGCAGCAGGCAAGCCAGCCAAGCCAAGCTGGCCGGTGCGGGAGCAAGCTGCGGCAGGATGGGCGGGCGGTGAGCGGTTTCATGAAAGCGCGCCCGGCCGCGGCTGGCTTTTTCCAGCAGCAGGGCGAGCGCGACCACGCCCAACAGCGTGGCGGCGAGCTGGGCGGCCGCCACCGGGCTGCCGAAGGCATACCAGGCGCGATAAATGCCGGTGGTGAAAGTCGGCACGCCGAAATACGACACCGCGCCGAATTCCGCCAGCGACTCCATCACCACCAGCGCCACACCACCGACCACGGCCGGCCGCGCCATCGGCAGCGCCACGCGAAAAAACGCGCGGCGCGTGGACAGGCCGAGACTTTTGGCGGCTTCCATCAGGCTGCCGGAACGTTCCAGAAACGCCGCGCGCGCCAGCACGTAGACGTAGGGATAAAACACCAGGCTGAAGACTATGATCGCACCGCCCAACGAGCGGATATCGGGGAACCAGTAATCGCCGCGCTGCCAGTCGAAAGTTTCGCGCAGCCCGGTTTGCACCGGGCCGGAAAATTGCAGCAAATCGGTGTAGACGTAGGCGATGACGTAGGTCGGCATGGCCAGCGGCAACAACAGCGCCCATTCCAGGATGCCCCGCCCGGGAAAACGGTGCATGGCGACGATCCAGGCCGCGCCCACGCCCAACAGCGCCGCGCCCAGTCCCGCGCCCAGCGCGAGCGCGACGCTATTGGCGACATAACCTGCCAGCACGGTTTCCGCGAGATGCGCCCACACCGCTTCGCGGTCCGGCTGGAACACCCCCAGCACCACGGCGAGCACCGGCAGGGCGACCAGGAATGCGGCGAGGATGGCAAGCAGGGGCAGCGGCTGGAACAGGCGGATTTTCATGTTGTGTGGCGTATGCGGTCGCAGTGCCATATTATAATGAATCTCATTTTAGAATCCGGGTTAAATCATGGCAGTCATTCTGGAAGTGGCGAATCTGGGCCACCACTACAACGAAAAAACCGTGCTCGACGGCGTGTCGTTTTCGCTTGAAGCCGGTGAAATCGGCTGCATCCTGGGGCCTTCCGGCTGCGGCAAAACTACAGCGCTGCGGCTCATCGCCGGGTTTGAGGCGCCCGCTGCCGGACAGATTCGACTGTTGAACGAAACGGTAAGCACGGCGGGACACGCCATCCCGCCCGAGCGGCGTGGCGTGGGCATGGTGTTCCAGGACTACGCCCTGTTTCCGCATTTGACGGCGGCGAAGAACGTCGCCTTTGGGCTGGCCAGCCTGTCCCGCAGCGAGCGCGTGACGCGCGTGGCGCAAATGCTGCAACTGGTGGGACTCGCCGGTCGCGGCGACGCCTACCCGCACGAGCTGTCCGGCGGGCAGCAGCAGCGCGTGGCGCTGGCGCGCGCGCTCGCCCCGGGGCCGAAACTACTGCTGCTGGACGAACCTTTTTCCAATCTCGACGTGGATCTGCGCGAGAAGCTCGCGCTGGAAGTGCGCGGCATTCTCAAGCACGAAGGCATTACCGCGCTGGTCGTCACCCATGATCAGCACGAGGCCTTCGCCCTGGCCGACGCGATCGGCGTCATGCACGAAGGAAAAATCCAGCAGTGGGACAGCGCCTACAATCTCTACCACCGGCCGGTCAACCGTTTTGTTGCCGATTTCGTCGGCCAGGGCGTATTGCTGCCCGGAACGGTATTGAACGCCCATCAGGTGGAAATCGAACTGGGCATCCTATACGGCGACATCCCCATCGACTGCGCGGTGGGCGGATGCGCGGGATGCGACAAGGGCTGCGGGGTGGAGGTGTTGCTGCGCCCGGACGATATTATCCACGACGACGCCAGCACTATGACAGCCCAGGTCGAACACAAGGCATTCCGTGGCGCGGATATTCTCTATACCTTGCGCCTGCCGGGCGGCGGCCGGGTGCTGTCCCTGGTGCCCAGCCACCACAACCACGCCATCGGGGAAAGCATCGGTATCCGCCTCGAGGTGGATCATGTGGTGGTATTCCCGCTGCCACAGGGAAGCGCACCGTTGAGTAATGTGAACCGGAACTAATCGGCGAACTGCGCGAGCAGCTCATTTTGCGCGCACCTCCGCTTTGCGCGGCGCGGGTTCTTGCGCCGGTAATGTCCCATGCTATCCATGTTCCACGCCTGGGAATTGTCTAGCAAATAAATTTTCAGGCCTTCATCAAGTACGCGCTTTTTTAGTTTTTTGTCGAGCACCGGGAAACACACCTCGATGCGGCGGAAAAAGTTTCTGTCCATCCAGTCCGCGCTGGCGAGGTACACGTCATGCTTCAGATCATTGCGGAAATAGAAAATGCGGGTGTGTTCGAGAAAGCGTCCGATCACCGAGCGTACCTTGATGTTTTCGGACAACCCCTCCACGCCGGGACGCAGCGCGCATACGCCGCGCACGATCAGATCAACTTTTACGCCGGCCATGGATGCTTCGTAAAGCGCGACTATCGTTTCCGGCTCCAGCAGCGCGTTCATCTTGGCGATGATGTGCGCGCGCTTGCCGGATTTGGCGAGACGGGTTTCGTTTTGTATGGAGCGCAATACTTCCGTATGCAGCGAGAACGGCGATTGCCAAAGATGGTTCAGCTTGCGCGCCTTGCCCAGGCTGGTGAGCTGGCCGAACACCTCATTCACGTCCGCGCAAATTTCCTCGTTGCAGGTGAACAGGCCGAAATCGGTGTAAAAACGCGCGGTGCGCGGATGATAGTTGCCGGTGCCCAGATGCACATAACGGCGCAGCCTGCCGTCCTCGCGGCGCACTACCATCAGCATCTTGGCGTGGGTCTTGTGTCCGACCACGCCATACACCACATGCGCGCCCGCTTCCTCCAGACGGTTCGCCCAATTGATGTTGGCCTCCTCGTCGAAGCGCGCCAGCAGCTCGACGACCACGGTCACTTCCTTGCCGCCCCGCGCCGCGGCTACCAACGCTTCCATCAAGGCGGAATCCACCCCGGTGCGATACACGGTCTGCTTGATCGCCACCACGCTCGGGTCGCTGGTGGCTTGCAGGATGAAATCGATCACCGGCTTGAAGGATTGGAAGGGGTGATGCAGCAGCACATCGCCCTTGCGGATCACCTTGAACATATCCGCTCCCTTCTTGCGCAATGTGCCCTGCACGCTGGGCACAAAAACCGGAAACTTCAAATCGTCGCGTGCGACCAGATCGGGGATCCCCATCAAGCGCACCAGATTCACCGGACCGTGCACGCGATACAGGTCTTCCGGTGCCAGCTCGAACTCCTTAAGCAATAACTCTGCGATCTGCGGCGAACAATTGTCGGCGACCTCAAGGCGCACCGCATCGCCGAAATGGCGCTGCGGCAATTCGCCTTGCAGGCTGAGACGCAGGTTTTTTACCTCCTCTTCATCAACGAACAGATTGCTGTTGCGCGTCACGCGAAACTGGAAGCAGCCGAGCACTTCCATGCCGCTAAAAAGTTCGCCGACATGCGCGTGCAAAATCGAGGAAAGAAACACGAAGCCATGCTCGCAGCCGCTGATTTCGGCGGGCATGGCGATGGTGCGCGGCAGCACGCGCGGGGCTTGCACGATGGCGCGCGTCGAATTGCGCCCGAACGCATCCTTGCCTTGCAGCTCCACGGCAAAGTTCAGGCTCTTGTTGAGCACGCGCGGGAAGGGATGCGCCGGATCGAGTCCGATCGGAGTCAATACCGGCATCACTTCGCGAAAGAAAAAATCCTTGACCCAGGCGCGTTGCGCATCGTTCCAATCGGGGCGGCGCAAAAACTGGATGCCCTGCGCGGCAAGCGCGGGAATGATTTCCGTGTTGAATAATTGATATTGCCGGGCGATCAATTGATGCGCTTGCTCGCGCACCGGTTTGAGCGTTTGCTTGGCGGTCATGCCATCCGCGCCGGCGGCGATGCCGCCCAGCCTGATCTGCTCTTTCAGCCCCGCCACGCGTATCTCGAAAAATTCGTCGAGATTGCTGCTGACGATGCACAGATATTTCAGCCGCTCCAGCAATGGAATGGTTGCATCTTCAGCCTGGGCAAGCACGCGATGATTGAACTCGAGTTGACCGAGCTCGCGGTTCAGGAATTGCTGCGGGGCGAATTTTTTAGCCATTGGTAGGGGCGCGATTCATCGCGCGCTGATCTGTTCATGTCCCTGAAGATGGGCGTGATTAATCGCGCCCCTACAATAATTATTGGAAACGAATTAACTCTTGGGCGGAACGTACCCTTCCGGCATCTCTACCCCCTCGCCAAAGAAATATTTCTCCATTAAATTGGCGAGGAATTTGCGCGCCGCCGCATCGGCAAGATTAAGACGGTTTTCATTCACCTGCATGGTCTGAAATTTGAGCCAACCCTGCCAGGCTTCCCTGGAAACATTTTCAAAAATCCGCTGACCCAGCGCGCCGGGATAAGGCGGACGATCCAGCCCTTCGGCCTCGCGCCCCAGTTTTATGCATTGCACCATTCTTGTCATGCCATGTATCTCCGAGTG
>JANONV010000351.1:0-1717 GCA_031421015.1 Gallionella sp.
ATGGAACGCAGCCAGGTGTGTTGTCTTTTTGCGAGTTGTCGCGTGGCAGCGATGCCTTTGTCGAGCAATTCTGTCGCACTGATTTCGCCTTCGATGTATTGCCATGCCTGGCGATAGCCGACGCAGCGCATCGAGGGCAGATCGGGATGCAGGGTGTAATGTTGCCGCAAGCTGTGCAGTTCTTCCACCAATCCCTGTTCGAGCATTTGCCTGAAGCGCGTGGCGATACGCTGGTGCAACACACTGCGCGAGCCGGGAATCAGAGCGATGGGCAGGATGCGGTAAGGCAGTTGGTGGTCATGCTTTTGTTTAAGTAGCGCGGACATCGGCTGCCCTGTGATCCGATAAATTTCCATCGCACGCTGGATGCGTTGTGTGTCATTGGGCGCGAGACGCGCGGCGGTTTCTGCATCGACAGCGGCTAATTGCCGGTGCAAATACGGCGCGCCGTGTTCCGCGATTACCGCATCAAGCGCAGCACGCACGGCGGGCTCGGCCTCCGGCAAGGGACTCAGGCCATGTTGCAAGGCACGGAAATACAGCATGGTTCCGCCTGCCAATAAAGGTATTTTTCCGCGTTCGGTGATGTCGTGCATCAGGCGCAGCGCGTCACGGCAAAACGCGGCGGCGGAATAGGACTCGGCGGGATCGCGTATGTCAATGAGGTGATGCGGCGCGCGCGCCAGCGTGGCGGCATCCGGCTTGGCCGTGCCGATGTTCATGTCGCGGTAAACCAGCGCGGAATCCACGCTGATAATTTCCACCGGTAAGGTTTGCGCCAGCTCCACCGCGACAGCGGTCTTGCCGCTGGCGGTGGGACCCATCAGAAAAATTGCCGGGGGCAATTTTTTTGAGGGCTGAGGGCTGAGGACTGAGGACTCAGTATCCATGACCCAAGACTCAGTCCTCAGTCCTAAGTCCTTAGTCCTCATTTTCCGCGCATGAACATCTTGTCCAGTTCGGCCAGCGAAATCTGAAACCAGGTCGGACGACCGTGATTGCATTGGCCGGAGCGCTCGGTTCGTTCCATCTCGCGCAGCAGCGCGTTCATTTCGGTGACGCTCAAGATGCGGTTGGCGCGCACCGCGCCGTGGCAGGCGAGAGTGGAAAGCAGTTCGTTGCGCCGCTCGGTGAGCACGCGGCTGGCGCCGAATTCGCGCAGCTCGTCCAGCACCTCGCGCGCGGCGGCCTCCGCTTCGGATTGTTTCAGCAGCACCGGCATGGCGCGCACCGCCAACGTGGTGGGGGAGAGCGGTGCGATGTCGAAGCCCAGCGTTTTGAGCGCGGCCTGCTCCGCTTCCGCAGTCGCGATATCCAGGGTGTCGGCAAAAAAGCTCACCGGGATCAGCAACGGTTGCGTGGCGATCTGTTCGGCATCCAGCGAAATCTTGAGTTTTTCGTACACGATACGTTCATGTGCGGCGTGCATATCCACAATAATCAAGCCATGAGCGTTTTGCGCGAGGATGTAGACGCCGGAGAGTTGGGCGAGGGCGAAGCCCAGGGGAAAGTCCGGGGGGTGTTCGCCTTGTGAAATGGAAAAACCAAACCCCCCTCGATCCCCCCTTGTCAGGGGGGAAGATAGCTCCTCCCCTGTTTCTCCCCCTGACAAGGGGTGTGGGGGGTTGGGGAGGCCGGGAGGGGTTTGCCTTTCCTACTGCACAAGACGACCACCCCCCGGACTTTCCCCTGGGCTTCGCCCTCGCCCAACTCTCCG
>JANONV010000352.1:0-4914 GCA_031421015.1 Gallionella sp.
TTATGGAATTTCAACTCTGGATGCTGCTAGTCTTCCCGTTGTTCTTTGGAATGGGATGGTTGGCTGCGCGCATAGACATCAAAGAGTTGCTCTCGGAATCGAGCGCATTGCCGCAGTCGTATTTTCAGGGGCTGAAATTTCTGCTTAATGAACAACCGGACAAGGCCATCGAAGCCTTCATCGAGGTGGTGAAGGTGGATCCGCAAACCGTCGAGCTGCACTTTGCGCTGGGCAGTCTGTTCCGCCGCCGCGGCGAAGTCGATCGCGCCTTGCGCATGCATCACAACCTGGTAGACAGGGTGGATCTGGACGACGACAAGCGCCAGCAGGCGATTTTCGAGCTGGCGCAGGATTATCTGAAGGCCGGGATTCTGGACCGTGCTGAAAGCCTGTTCCGCGAGCTGGAAAGCACCCCGTATGCCAGGCAGGCGTTGGAGTTTTTGCTGGAGTTGTTTCAAAAAGAGCATGACTGGCTCAAGGCGATTGCGGTCGCGCAACGGCTGACGGCGGTAGCCGGACAGTCTTATAGCAAGCAGGCCGCATTTTTCTATTGCGAACTGGCGAGTGAGGAAATCGCCCAAGGCAATGCCAAGGACAATCTGGCCGGAGCGCGCGAGCACTTGCAGCATGCATTGCAGGTTTATCCCGATTCGGTGCGCGCCACCATGATGCGGGGTGATATGGAGGCTGGCGAGGGCAAGCACGAAGAGGCCATAGCCGTCTGGAAAAAAATCGAGACGCAGGATGGGCAATATCTGCCGCTGGTTGCGGAACGTTTGCTGAATGCTTATCGCAGCCTGAAGCGCGAGACCGAGGGCATTGCCTTGCTGCGCGAATATTTGAGCAAATATCACTCGTTGGACTTGATGAATGTGGTGTTCGACGGCGTGCTGAAAAACGAAGGCGCTGCTGCCGCTTACCGATTGGTGCGCGACGAGTTGGAGCGCAACCCGACTCTGCTGGGTCTGGACAAGCTGCTCGAAGCGCGGCTGCTGGAAGTGTCGTTGGAAAGGCGTGCCGATATCGAGCTGGTGAAAGATCTGGTTCACAAACGCACGCGCAATCTGGCGATGTATCACTGCGCCAACTGCGGCTTCAAGGCGCGCCAGTTCTATTGGCACTGCCCGGCCTGTCACGCCTGGGACAGCTACCCGCCGCGCCGCAGCGAAGAAACCGGGACGCCGTTATGAACGATGCCAAATTAAACGACCCAAGAATAATCATCGCGCTTGATTATCCCGCAGCCGCACCGGCGCTGGCATTGGCCGGCAGATTGCAGCCATCGCTGTGTCGTTTGAAAGTAGGCAAGGAATTATTCACCGCCACCGGACCGGCGTTGCTGGAAAAACTCATGCAGCGCGGCTTCGAAATTTTTCTCGATCTGAAATTCCATGATATTCCCAGCACCACTGCCCAGGCATGCAAAGCCGCAGCCAGCCTGGGCGTGTGGATGGTCAACGTACACGCGCTGGGCGGGCGCAAGATGCTGGAGGCGGCGCGCGAGGCGATTGCAAACAGCGTGCAGCAGCCCAGGCTGATCGCCGTGACCCTGCTCACCAGCATGGCGCAACCAGACCTGGCCGAAATCGGCATCAACGCCACGCCTGCGGACATGGTGCTGCGCCTGGCGGCTATGGCGCGCGACAGCGGCATGGATGGCGTGGTGTGCTCCGCGCAGGAAGCCGCGCTGTTGCGCAAACATTGCGGCAAGGAATTTTGTCTGGTGACGCCGGGCATCCGTCCCGCACATGCCAGCCGCGACGATCAATCGCGGGTGATGACACCGCAAGCCGCTCTGCAAGCCGGTTCCAGCTATCTGGTGATCGGACGCCCGATCACTCAGGCGGCGGATCCCTTGCAGGCCTTGCTCGACATCAATCAAGAGATCGGAGCTTCGTCATGACGGCGTTGCCAAAATTTGAAGATGCTAAAGTGTTGGTAGTCGGTGATGTGATGCTGGATCGCTACTGGTTCGGCGATGTAAACCGCATTTCGCCGGAAGCGCCGGTGCCGGTGCTCAAAGTGGAGCGTGTCGAAGAGCGTCCCGGCGGGGCGGCCAACGTGGCGCGCAACATCGCTGCACTCGGCGCGCAAGCCACGCTGCTATCGGTGGTCGGAGACGACGAGGCGGGCTCTTGCCTGGAAAAGTTGCTCAACGAACACAGCAACCTCACCGCGCTGCTGCATCGCGATAATACTGTTTCCACCATCATCAAGTTGCGCGCCATCGCGCGGCATCAGCAGTTGCTGCGCATTGATTTTGAAACTTCGCCCAGTCACGAGGTGCTGCATGCCGCACTGGAAGATTTTCGCGTGCAGTTGCCGCTGGCTGATGTGGTGATCCTGTCCGACTACGGCAAGGGCGGGTTGACACATATTGCCGAAATGATTCGGCTGGCGCGTGCCGCGAGCAAACCGGTGTTGGTCGATCCCAAGGGTGATGATTATGCGCGTTATCGCGGCGCAACCCTGCTTACACCGAATCGCAGCGAGTTTCGCGAAGTGGTGGGCAGCTGGAAAACCGAAGCCGAACTCAGCATAAAAGCAGAGAAACTGCGTACCGAATTACAACTCGACGCGCTGCTGGTCACGCGCAGCGAAGACGGCATGAGCCTGTTTCGCGCGAATGAAGTGCTGCACGAAGCTACCCACACCCGTGAAGTGTTCGATGTCAGCGGCGCGGGCGACACGGTGATCGCCACGCTGGCGGTGATGCTGGCGAGCGGCGCGGATTTTCCGGAAGCCATGCGCATTGCCAATCGCGCGGCGGGTATCGTGGTCGGCAAGCTGGGCACGGCGGTGGTCAGCCGTGAAGAAATTGTTCAGGATATAAAGGGGTAGGGGCGTATGGCAATACGCCCTTTTCCGATATTCCACCATGGGCGTATTGCCATACGCCCCTACGATTGATTTTTTGAGGGGGCGTCATGTACTACATCGTTACCGGAGCCGCAGGCTTCATCGGTTCCAACCTTGTCAAGGCGCTCAACCGGCGCGGCGAGAACAACATCATCGCGGTGGATAACCTCAAGCAGGCTGACAAGTTCAGGAATCTGGCGGATTGTGAGATCGCCGACTACATAGGCAAGGAAGACTTCCTGAAAAAATTACAGGAAGGTTATTTCGATGGATTGGTCAGCGCGGTGCTGCATCAAGGCGCGTGCTCGGACACCATGGAAACGGATGGCCGTTACATGATGGAGAACAACTACCAATATACGCTGGAGCTGCTGAACTACTGCCAGAACGAAGAAATACCGTTTCTGTACGCTTCGTCCGCCTCGGTGTACGGTGGTGGCAGCGTGTACAAGGAAAGCCGAGAATGCGAAGCGCCGCTGAACGTGTATGCCTATTCCAAATTCCTGTTCGACCAGGTTGTGCGCCGCCGCTGGCACAAGCGCAGCGCGCAGATCGTTGGCTTGCGTTACTTCAACGTGTACGGCCCGCGCGAGCAGCACAAGGGGCGCATGGCCTCGGTGGCCTACCATTTCTTCAACCAGTATCGCGCCGACGGCAAAGTGAAATTGTTCGAAGGTTGCGACGGCTACGCAAACGGCGGGCAATTGCGCGATTTCGTCTCGATCGAAGACGTGGTCAAGGTGAACATGTATTTCCTCGACAACCCGCACAAATCCGGCATTTTCAATCTCGGTACCGGACAGGCGCAGAGTTTCAACGACGTGGCGGGGGCGACCATCAACGCTTTGCGTAACGCCGATGGAAAATTTCCATTAAGCCTCGCAGAACTGCAACAGCAAGGACTGATCAGCTACATCCCGTTTCCCGAGCAATTGCGCGGCAAATATCAGAGTCACACCCAGGCCGACATCAGCGCTTTGCGCGAGGTCGGCTATGCCGAACCGTTCTTGAGCGTAGAGCGCGGTGTGGCAAGGTATGTGGAACAGATGCTCAAGGCGGCAGCATGATATGTACCCATCCATAGAAAACTTTGTCGGCAACACGCCGCTGGTGCGTTTGAAGCGCACCCCGGGTAATACCAGCAATATTCTGCTGGCTAAACTGGAAGGCAATAACCCTGCCGGCTCGGTGAAGGACCGCCCCGCGCTATCCATGATCGTGCATGCCGAGCAGCGCGGCGAGATCAAGCCGGGTGACACGTTGATCGAGGCGACCAGCGGCAATACCGGTATCGCGATGGCGATGGCGGCAGCGATGCGCGGTTACAGGATGATCCTGGTGATGCCGGAGAATCAGAGCGTGGAGCGCCGCCAGACGATGCGAGCGTTTGGCGCGGAACTGGTGCTGACCGCGAAACAAGGCAGCATGGAACTGGCGCGCGACACAGCGGAAAAATTGCGCGACCAAGGCAAGGGCATCATCCTCGATCAATTTGCCAACCCCGATAATCCTCTGGCGCATTATGAAGGCACGGCACCGGAAATCTGGCGTGACACAGGCGGCAAGCTTACCCATTTTATCAGCAGCATGGGCACCACCGGCACCATCATGGGCTGCTCGCGTTTTTTCAAGGAACAGAATCCCGGCATCCAGATCATCGGCGTGCAGCCGGAAGAGGGCGCGCAGATCCCCGGCATTCGCAAGTGGCCGCAGGCTTATCTGCCGAAAATTTACGACGGCAAAAATGTCGACCGGCTGGAGTATGTGAATCAGCCCGACGCAGAGGAGATGACCCGCCGTCTGGCACGCGAAGAAGGCATCTTCTGCGGCATTTCCTCCGGCGGAGCGTTGAGCGTCGCGTTGCGTATCTCGCAACAAGCCGAGAATGCGGTGATTGTGTTTATCGTCTGCGATCGCGGCGACCGCTATCTCTCGACGGGTGTGTTTCCGGCTTAAAACTCCGCCTGCGCGATCTTCGACTTTGACAGCGCCGGGTTCTGCGCGAAATAGCGTTTGATGCCACTCATAATCGCATTGGCGAGTTTCATCTGATAG
>JANONV010000353.1:0-1592 GCA_031421015.1 Gallionella sp.
GCTGCAAATAGTCCACGGCCTGCATCGCGTTTTGCAGTCGGTTGCGCTGCGCGCGTTGCAGGTGTTGTGCCTGGTCTTGCAAAGACCTGAGCAGGGCATGGCGATCCGGGGCGACGCGTTGCGCGGCGGCGGTAGGGGTCGGGGCGCGCTCGTCGGCGACGAAATCGGCGATGGTGAAATCAGTCTCGTGTCCGACCCCGCTGACGATGGGGATTTTGCTGGCGGCGATGGCGCGCGCGACGATTTCTTCATTGAACGCCCACAGGTCTTCGATGCTGCCGCCGCCGCGACAGACGATCAGCACGTCGCATTCGGCGCGCCGGTTGGCGAGCTGGATGGCTGCGGCGATCATTGAAGCGCTGCCGGTCCCTTGTACCGGGGTGGGATACAGCACTACCGGCACACTCGGCAGCCGCAGCCTTAAGGTGCTGAGCACATCGCGCAACGCGGCGGCCTGCGGTGAGGTGATGATGCCGATGCGCTTGGGAAAGGTGGGTAAGGCACGTTTGCGCTCTATAGCGAACAGTCCTTCGCTTTGTAACAATTGCTTCAGTTTCTCAAATCGCTCATACAGTATGCCCAATCCGGCGGGGCGCATCTGCTCCACGGTCAACTGAAAGTCGCCGCGCTGTTCATATAAAGTAGCGACCGCTAATACTTCGACCTGCTGCCCGTTGGCGATCGGTTCTCTCAATAACTGGTTTTTATGCCGGAACATCACGCACCGAACTTGTGCCTGGTCGTCCTTCAGCGAAAAATAAAAATGCCCGGAAGCGGCCTTGACCAAATTTGAGATTTCTCCGCGCACCCACAGTAAAGGGACGTTGCTTTCCAGCAACTGCTTGATTGCAAAGTTGAGTTCCGCGACGCGAAAAACGTGGTTCTTTTCTTCAAAAAATAGGGCTAAAGGCATATTGACAATTCGAAATAATCCACACTCCAAGCAAATTCGCCGCTTTTCATTACTCCACCCTACAGCACAACCATGCACTTACGATAAGTTATTGTTTTTAATCGTTATAGTTGCCTTGTAAAAAACAGGCAAAGTAACAAAACCCGTTACGCCACGCCACATTAAAGCGCTATCATGGAGAACTATCCACAAAGTTGTCCACAGGTTTTGTGAGTAAACAAAAATACTCTTTTCAAATGGTAGCTTAGCGAAATAGTGCTTAAGTAAATCCTGAGAAAGGTTGCTCAACTCAGTGTGACACGCTACAGTTGCGCCCTCGGAATTTCTTGGCAAACCCTGCATGAGCCATGGTCATGCAGGGCTTGTTCAGAGGTTCCGCAATTTAAACACATTTGGAGAATCCGCGTGTATGCAGTCGTAGAAGCGGCCGGTTGGCCGATCTGGTTTTTGATTCTGGCTTCCATCATCGCCGTCGGCTTGATCGTTGAACGCCTGATGTTTTTGCGCGGCAATCGTATCGCTCCTCCCGCGTTGCTGGACGAAGTCATCAAAGAACTCAAGCAACGCGGCGTCAGCGACGGCATGTTGACCAAACTTTCCGCCAGCTCGCCGCTGGGGCGTATTTTCGCCGCCGGACTCAAGAACATCAAAAGCCCGCCCGAGGTGATGAAAGAGTCCA
>JANONV010000354.1:0-4661 GCA_031421015.1 Gallionella sp.
ATTGATCCTGGATGAACCGACCGAAGGCATACAACCGTCCATCATCAAAGACATCGAACGCGCCATCCGCACACTGGCGGAAGAAGGCAACATGGCGATCCTGCTGGTGGAGCAATACTATGATTTTGCGCGCTCGCTGGCTGACCAATATCTGGTGATGGAACGCGGCGAAATTATCCGGCGCGGCACCGATATGGAACAAGACGGCGTGCGAGACCTGCTCGCGGTATAATTTTCGAATGTTAATCGAAACGACCTTCGCACCTGCCAGCTTGGCAACTGGCGGCTGGCGTGCCGGGCTGGCTTTGCAATTCGAGCGCCGGGGATCGGCCAGCGTGCTCACGCAACGCCGCCATTACGGCCCGCTGCGGGTGCAGAAAGCGCTGTATCCGGAAGGCGATGCGATCTGCCACGCGATTTTGTTGCATCCGCCAGCCGGTATTGCGGGGGGAGATGAACTGGATATCGGCATCACTGTGGGGCAAAATGCGCATGCCTTGTTGACCACGCCCGGTGCGGGGAAATGGTATCGCTCGGCTGGGCCGACGGCTCGCCAGGATTTAAACGTTGAAGTTGCTGCTGGAGCAATATTGGAGTGGCTGCCGCAAGAAACCATTTTTTTTACCGGCTGCTGCGCCGCGATCAATAACCGCATCATGCTGGCCGCAGATGCGCGCTATCTGGGCTGGGATGTTTGGTGCATGGGGCGCAGCGCGTCGGGTGAGCGTTTCGATCGGGGCGAACTGCGTGTGGCCACCGATATCCGCCTGGCCGATACGCCGTTGTGGATCGAACAGGGATATTTAACCGGCGGTTCAGCGCTGTTACATTCGACCGCAGGGCTTGCCGGGCGCAGCGTGTGCGGAACGCTGCTTGCGGCGGGTGTCACCATCGCCCCTGAATTATTAGCTGCGTGCCGCGCCGTGCTGCCGAGTGAGCGCGATGCCTTGTATGGCATCACCGTGCTGCCGCAGTTGCTGGTGGCACGCTATCTGGGGCATTCGTCCGAGGCGGCGCGCGCCTGGTTTGTTGATTTGTGGCGTTTGCTGCGCCCCACCCTGTATGGATGTGAAGCGCAGTTGCCGCGTATCTGGAGCACTTGAATATGGAACTGACCCCCCGAGAAAAAGACAAGCTGCTGATCTTCACCGCCGCGTTACTTGCCGAGCGGCGCAAAGCGCGCGGCTTGAAATTGAATTATCCGGAGGCGGTGTCCTTCATTTCCGCCGCAATCATGGAAGGCGCGCGCGACGGCAATACAGTGGCCGAGCTGATGAGCAGCGGTACCACGCTACTGACGCGCGACGAGGTAATGGAAGGCGTGCCGGAAATGATTCCCGATATTCAGGTAGAGGCGACTTTTCCGGATGGGACGAAGTTGGTGACGGTACACCACCCTATCATTTAGTACCATGTAACACCTGAATCTTCGCAATCCAACCCCTCCAAACCTCCCTTTGTCAGGGGAGGCTTAAAGGCTTCCCCCCTGATAAGGGGGGACCGAGGGGGGTTGGTTTAAAGTGTTACTGTGTACTAGAAGCCGATCAGATATTTTAAAACCTGATAAACCCGTGTTGATTAACCCACTCCAGGAGATGACATGATGAAACTCAAGTACCTCGCACTTTCAGTTGTGACTATGCTCTTGCCCACATCGGCGCTGGCACATATCGGTGACCATGCGGGAATTCACCACGGCTCGGCGTTTATCACGGGCTTGGCCCATCCCTTTACCGGCCTGGATCATATCGGCGCAATGCTGGCTGTGGGTATCTGGAGCATGCTGGCTTTCCATCAACCGCAACGCGGCGTGTGGGTAGTCCCCATTGCCTTTGCCGGTCTCCTGCTCATCGGTGGGCTGTTGGAATTTGCCGGCGTTGGCTTGTACATCGTCGACCGGCTCATCGTCGAACCGATGATCGCTGCATCCTTGCTGGTCTTCGGCCTGCTGGTCGCCTTGCGTGTGCGTTTGCCGCTGGTTGTCGGCGCACTCGTTGTTGCTACCTTCGCGGTTTTTCACGGCATCGCGCATGGCGGCGAACTGCCTGCCAGCCGTGCGGCTGCGGCTCTGTCGGGCATGGTGCTGGGCAGCATGATTTTGCACATCAGCGGCATGTTGATCGCGCGCTTTGTGCTGCAGCGCAATGTCTGGTTACCACGCATCGTGGGTGGCGTCGTCACGATGCTGGGCGCTGGTTTGCTCAGCGCCACGATCTGAAAGCCTGCACATGATACCTGGCGAATTGTTGATTACAGAGGGGGACATTGAGATCAATGTCGGCCGCCATACGGTCGCTATTGTGGTCGCCAACACCGGCGACCGGCCAATTCAGGTTGGCTCCCATTATCATTTCTTTGAGACCAACGACGCGCTCGCCTTTGATCGAGCAAGCTCACGCGGTTACCGCTTGAACATTGCTGCCGGTACTGCGGTACGTTTTGAACCCGGCCAGTCGCGCACGGTGGAACTGGTGGCCTTGAGCGGCGAGCGAAAAGTCTATGGCTTCGCCGGAAAAATCATGGGAAAGCTCGAATGAAAATATCACGTCAGGCCTACGCGGAAATGTTCGGCCCCACTGTCGGTGACCGTGTGCGTCTGGCCGACACTGATCTTTGGATCGAGGTGGAAAAGGACTACACGATCTACGGCGAGGAAGTGAAATTCGGCGGCGGCAAAGTAATCCGTGATGGCATGGGGCAGAGCCAACGGATAGCCGCCGAGGTTGCCGACACGGTGATTACCAATGCCTTGATCGTGGATCACTGGGGCATCGTCAAAGCCGACATCGGCCTCAAGGGCGGGCGCATCGCGGCCATCGGCAAAGCCGGCAATCCGGATATTCAACCGGGTGTGACCATCGCCATCGGCGCGGGCACTGAAATTATTGCCGGTGAGGGCATGATAGTCACAGCGGGTGGCGTAGACAGCCACATTCACTTCATCTGTCCGCAGCAGATTGAAGAAGCGTTGATGTCGGGTGTGACCACGATGTTGGGCGGTGGCACCGGCCCCGCCACCGGCACCTTTGCCACCACCTGCACGCCGGGGCCGTGGCATATTCATGCGATGTTAATGGCGGCGGACGCCTTTCCGATGAACCTGGGTTTTTTCGGCAAGGGTAATGTGTCATTGCCGGAGCCTGTGCGCGAGCAGGTTGCGGCTGGCGCGATCGGTTTGAAGCTGCATGAGGACTGGGGCAGCACACCTGCGGCGATTGACAACTGCCTTACTGTGGCGGATGAAATGGACGTGCAGGTTGCCATCCACACCGACACGCTGAACGAATCAGGTTTTGTCGAAACCACGCTGGCTGCTTTCAAAGGCCGCACCATCCACACCTTTCACACCGAGGGCGCGGGCGGCGGACATGCGCCGGATATTATCAAGGCGGTCGGGCAGGCCAATGTGCTGCCATCCTCCACCAACCCGACGCGGCCTTACACGGTCAATACCATTGATGAGCATCTGGACATGTTGATGGTGTGCCACCATCTCGACCCGGCCATTGCCGAAGATGTGGCTTTTGCCGAATCGCGCATCCGGCGCGAAACGATTGCTGCCGAAGATATTCTGCATGATCTGGGCGCATTCTCGATGATGTCTTCCGATTCGCAGGCGATGGGGCGCGTCGGCGAGGTCATCATTCGCACCTGGCAGACTGCGCACAAAATGAAAATTCAGCGCGGCCCGTTGCCACCAGACACTAGCCGCAACGATAATTTTCGCATCAAACGCTACATCGCCAAATACACGATCAACCCGGCCATTACACACGGCATCAGCCATGTCGTCGGCTCAATCGAAATCGGCAAGCTGGCCGATCTGGTGCTGTGGAAACCCGCCTTCTTCGGCGTGAAGCCTACGCTTATTATCAAAGGCGGCATGATTGCCGCCGCCGCAATGGGCGACCCAAATGCCTCCATTCCAACGCCGCAACCGGTGCATTACCGGCCGATGTTCGGCGCCTTCGGTGGCGCGCTGAAAACTTCGCTGACTTTTGTTTCGCAGGCCGCGCTGAGAAATCCCGCCGTGCATGCACTGGGTTTGCAAAAACCGCTGGAGGCGGTGCGCAATACACGTCATGTGAGGAAGCAGGACATGATCCATAACGGTTTCCTGCCTCACATGGAAGTTGATCCTGAAACGTATGCTGTGCGTGCAGATGGTGAGTTGCTGGTGTGCGAACCGGCGGACGTGCTGCCGATGGCGCAGCGTTATTTTTTATTTTGATTAGGGGCGTCTCTAAAAATTCAAAGTTCTAAGCAAGACAAGGCGCGAGCAAAAAATTGCGACGCCGCATATGGATGATATGTAAGAAGTAATTTTTTGTGAGCAACGCAGTATTGCGACACAACGAAGTTGCTGTGCAGGCTAACCTTTAGGTTATGCCGGAACTAAAATTTGGATTTTTAGAGGTGCCCTTTATGCTGGTTATTCAACAACACGCGGCACACGATGCGACACCTTCCGAGCGGCTGATATTAACTTTCGAGCTGCGCTACAAATGCCGTTTGCGCACCCGCACCGAATCGGGTGAGGATGTGGGATTATTTATGCAACGCGGCACGGTGTTACGGGATGGCGATAAACTGCTGGCCGACGATGGCCGCATAGTGGAAGTGCTGGCCGCGCCGGAAGCCTTGCAGGAAGCCCGTGCGGC
>JANONV010000355.1:0-2841 GCA_031421015.1 Gallionella sp.
CTGCTACCCCTTGAAATAAAACTCCATCTTGACGCCGACCAGCTCGATCACGTCGTGCTCATTCAGTTGTTGCGATTTATTGCCCAGCACCTGGCCGTTCACCAGCGGGAAATTCTCGCCTTCGACATAAGTGATGAAAAAGCCGTGCGGGCGACGGGTAATCACGGCTACCTGCACGCCGTGCTTGCCCAGCGTGGTAAGGTTTTTTACCAACTCGAGCTCCTTGCCGGCATTCGGTCCGGTCAATACCTGCACCACAGCGACCCGCTGATTGGTCTCGGCTTGCGGGACAGGCGGAGGGGTCGCCGGAGCGGCAGCTTGAACAGGCGGGACTGCTGCCTTCGGCTGGATCGAATCGAACTTGCCGGTTTTGTCTGCCGCCCCAAAGCTGGCTGTCTGTGCGGATTTCTCGATGCCCGGGGATTTCTCCATGCCCGGAGCCTCCTGCTTGACCGGGGCGCGCAATACCATGGTTTTTTCGAACTCGGCAGGGCTGGTCTGGGAGATCTGATCATTGACGTATTTCAGCTTGTATTTGCCGATTTCGATCAGGTCATTGTTTTGCAGAAAGTGTTTTTTGGCCGGTGTTCCGTTTACTTCCAGTCCGTTGGTACTGTCCAAATCTTCAAGGAAGGAATCGTGCAGGATGGTAATGACCGCGGCATGTTCGCCGCTCACCGCCAGATTGTCGATGACAATGTCATTGTGCGCATGGCGCCCAATGTTCATGCGATCCTTGTTCAGGGGGTATTCCTTGATTATCAACCCATCCATGCTGAGTATCAATTTTGCAGCCATAGTCTTGCCCCCTTACCGTTATTTCTTGGGTGTTTGATGAAACATTAATTAAACCAGTCGAACAATTTTGCCCGCCAACCGCGAGGCACGGCAAATTCACCCTTTATCTTCACCAGTATTACCGAGACATTGTCCCGTCCGCCATTGTCATTTGCCATTTGTATCAACTGCTCCGCCGCGAGCGGCAAATTGCCCTGCATCGCGTACAGCGCGGACTGGATGTCCTCGTCCTCCAGCATGTCATTCAGCCCGTCCGAGCACAACAGATAAATATCCCCGGCCAATACGTCATGCACATGGATTTCTGCCGCCACCTCGGCATCGATCCCCACCGCGCGCGTCACCAGATTCTTGTTGTTGGACAAACGCGCGTCCGCGACGCTGATTATCCCGCCATCGATCTGCTCTTGAAGCAATGAATGATCGCGGGTGATCGCTACCAGCGTCTCGCCGCGCAGCCGGTACATGCGCGAGTCGCCCACATGCCCGACGGCGACGCGGTTGTCATAAAACAATCCGGAAACGATGGTCGTGCCCATTCCCGCATATTGCGGTTGACTTTGCGCGGCATGAAAAATCGAAGCGTTCGCCTTCCGGATATTATCGCGCAACAATGAAACTCCCAATTCCTCGCCGGTTCTATCGTCGCGGTCGGTCGGACTGGCATCCTGCAAGCGCTGGCTGATTTCCGATGCGACCACCGAAACGGCGATTCCGCTCGCCACCTCGCCGGCATTGTACCCGCCCATGCCGTCAGCCAGCACCGCCAGGCCGCAAGCAGGCTCACACGCCACGCTATCCTCATTGTGCGAGCGCACCATGCCGGAATCGGTCCGGCTGGCTATTTCCAACGCCTCCATAATTTTCATGTCTTTGGCACCTACAGCCCGGCAGCGCATTGCCGCAACGCCGCTGCCATTTCTGTGCCGTCGGCATAGCGATTTTCGATCTGTTTCGCCAGCGACCGGTTAATGATCGCCGCCAGACACGGCGGCAAATCGGGCTTGACAGCCAGAATATCGGTATGCGGCTCGTTGGCGATACGGTACATCAATTGCGCCATCGAATCCCCCTCGAACGGGAGCTTACCACAAGCCAGTTGGTACAAGCTCACGCCCAGAGAGAACAGGTCCGAACCGCCCTCGATCTTCTTGCCGGCCAATTGTTCCGGCGACATGAAGGAAGGCGTGCCCAGCACCATGCCGGTTTTGGTCTTGCTCGAGTCGGTGATGCGCGCGATGCCGAAATCGGTCACCTTGGGCGTATCCGTGTCGGGGTCGTACATGATGTTGGCCGGCTTGATGTCGCGATGCACCACGTTCTGCTTGTGCGCATAATCCAGCGCCTCGGCGACGCGCGCGACGATGCTCATCACCTTGGGCAGCGGCAGCAGATTATCCGCCTTGGTGTAGGGAACCAGGTCTTTTCCCTTGAGGAATTCCATCGCGATGTAAGCCAGATCGTGTTCCTCGCCCGCATCGTAAATCGACACGATGTTCGGATGGTTCAAGCGACCGGCGGTTTCAGCCTCGCGAAAGAAACGTTCTTTCACCTCTTTCAGCTCGTCCCCCTCGAACTCCTGCGCCAGAGCCATCGTCTTGATCGCGACGACGCGCCCGATCTTCGGGTCTTTGCCGAAATACACCACGCCCATCGCGCCCTTGCCGAGCTCCTTCTCGATCTCGTAACGCCCCAGCATCGGCTTGGACATGCCCGACTTGTCCAGCACCATGGTGCTGGCGTTGCTGCGCCCTCCGCCTCCGCCGCCCAAAATGACGGTCTCGGACATCTGGCGCGCCTGGGCTAACCGTTGTTTCAGATCGCGGAATTTGGTGTTGTATGCGGACATATAGCTGAACACCGATTCGGCCTTGTTGAATTGCCGCTTGCGCTCGAAATCCAGTCCCAGGTTGTACAACACCTCCATCAAGCTATCATCCACCGGCACCTTGCGGAACTTGTCGAAGGCGATATCCAATTGTCCCTGCCCCTGAAAAGCCAGACCGAGCATGCGGTTGCTTTCCGCAGATTCGGCATCCGATC